>JBIIKC010000032.1:0-8885 GCA_044233375.1 Ilumatobacteraceae bacterium | reverse complement strand
GGGATCGAGCGAAGCAACTCCTGGTGATCCGATCGACGGCGGGTGAGCGAAACAGCCCTGAATGGGCTTCGTTGCACAACGACAACTACCCTCGAATCGTGACCGAAGTCGCCCCTCGCCCCCCGAAGCAAGAACAGCTGCCTGCGAGCGACGACATCGCCGACATCGCCCCTGGAGTTCTCCGAGCTCAGTTGCCGATCGCCATGCCCGGTCTCGGTCACGTCAACATGTACGTCCTCGAAGACGAACGCGGTGTCACCGTCGTCGATCCGGGACTGCCCGACAAGCGCAACTACGAGATGGTCAAGAAACGTCTCGCCCAGATCGGCGTCCCGTTGAAGCGCGTTCACTCGGTTGTGGTCACCCACAGTCATCCCGATCATTACGGTGGCGCGTATTGGCTGCATGCCGACACGGGTTGCGACATCATCGCCCACGATCGCTTCCGAGTCTTCTGGGATCCGACCGAACCCGATGATCACGATCTCGATTTCGAGACAGCGAACGAGGACCATGATTCATCCATGGGCGGCAATTCATTGTTGAACAACGGCAGCAGCTCAGTGGGGCGAATGCCGTGGGAACCCACTCCTTGGGGTGGACCAGGAATCGAGTTCTCCCGTCGTCGGAAGATGCGTATCGCCCTCAATCGTCGAATTCCACGGCTGATGCGTATGCCTCGTCCGACAGTGCGACTCGTCGATGCCCAGCGCATCACGTTCGCTCGCCGTGAATGGGTCGCTGTTCACACACCCGGGCACACCGAAGATCACCTCTGTTTGTTCGATCCGGAACACGGGCTGATGCTGTGCGGTGACCATGTTCTGCCGACGATCACCCCGCACATCAGTGGATTGATGCGAGCCCAGGATCCACTGAAGCTGTTCTTCCAATCTCTCGACAAGGTTGCATCATTCGGATCTCAGGTGAAGATTGCCCTTCCAGCTCACGGCGACATCTTCCATGATCTCGCCGGTCGAGCCAACGACATCAAGGATCACCACATCGGACGACTCGACAAGTTGCGCCACGCTGCTGATGAGCTCGACCGTCCGGCATCGGTGATGGAGATGTCCACCTTCCTGTTCGCACCCCGATCACTCGGCGGCATGGCCGACAGTGAGACATTCGCTCATCTCGAGCACCTGCGACTGACCGGTGAGATGAAGCGCACCGAAGTCGACGGTCGCTACGAATACGCCCTGATGGAAAACTGACTCGGGCCGAATGGTCGAAGACATGGATCGCTCGGACACAAGATCGAATTCGCGCAGACAGCGACCGCACGTCCTGTTCATCACACTCGACCAGTTCCGAGGCGATGCGTTGTCCTGCGCGGATCACTTCCTCGTCGAAACGCCCCATCTCGACGAACTCGCCAGTTCCGCTGTGAGATTTGCCCGTCACTACACCCAAGCAACTCCGTGCGCCCCCGGCCGGGCCGGTCTCTACACCGGCATGTACCAAATGAACCACCGTGTCGTCGCGAATGGCACCCCACTCGACCGCCGTTTCGACAATGTGGCTCTCCTGGCGAACAGATCCGGATGCACGAGTGTCCTGTTCGGGTACACGGACCAAGGAATCGATCCGCGTGTTGCAACCGGACCCGATGATCCGCGACTGTCGACGTACGAAGAACTCCTGCCGGGATTCACGTGGGAGTTGAACCTGTCCGGTGACCATGGTCCCTGGGTCGAGCATCTCCGCGGTCTCGGATACGACGTGTCGGACGGTCATCTGCAACTGCTGTCGACCGAACATACGCGACCCGCTGAACACGGAGTCTCTGCGTTCACCACCGACCGCATCATCGACTGGATGCGCTCACATCGAGATGATGATGCTCCGTGGTTCATCCACGCCAGTTATCTGCGCCCACACCCTCCCTACAGCGCACCTGGGTCGTTCCATACGAAATACGCTCCGCAGCAAACGGGGGACGCAATCTCACCAGCTGCAGATCGCCACCCGTTCCACGATTTGCTGCTCCAACTCGACGCTGTGGCAGCACCGAGTGATCCCGAATCTCTCCGGCATCTCCGCAGCCAGTACTTCGGTCTCATCTCTGCAGTGGACGCCGAAATGGGTCGGTTGTGGAAAGCGCTCCGCGACCTCGACCTGTGGGACGACACGATCATCATCGTGACGGCGGACCACGGAGAGCAATTGGGGGACCACGGCCTGCGCGAAAAAGTCGGCTGGTTCGAAGAGAGCCATCACATCCCCTTGATCTGGCGCGACCCCCGATATCGCGACGCACACGGATCCGTCGTCGAGGATTTCACCGAGAGTGTGGATGTCGTGCCGACTCTCGCTGAATCCTGGGAGCAACCCGTTCCGCGGCAGTGCAACGGCTATCCTCTGACGCCGTTCTTGAACGGAACACGACCACCGCAGTGGCGAACTGCTGCATCCTGGGAGTTCGACTGGAGGTACGCACTCGTCCCCCACCTCGTCGAGGACTGGCCGTGGAATCGCAAGCTCGACGAGAATCATCTCGCCGTCCACCGCACGAGTGACACCGCCTATGTGCAGTTCGGAGACGGAACTTCGCTCTGCTTCGATCTCGAGGCCGATCCGACATGGCGCACCCTCGTGCAGGACTCGAAGCGCATTCTCGAGATGACCCAGCGAATGCTCGTATGGAGAAGCCGCAACACCGACAGGACCCACACGGATCTGCTGTTGCGAAACGGCGGCGTCGGCACGTGGCCCGACGACATGGCATGGTAGAAATCGGGTGACACGATCGACATCGCCAGATGTCGAACAGGAGGAACCATGTCGAATCCCGCCCGCCATGAACGCCAGGTGATGTGCGATGTCTTCCAAGAATTCGGTCCCGATGCGCCGACACTGTGTGAAGGATGGAGTGCTCGAGATCTTGCCGCCCATCTGATCGTGCGTGAGACCCGCCCCGATGCAGCAATCGGAATCCTCGTCAAGAAGGCTGAGCCGTACTCGGAAAAGGTGCGCCGATCCGTGGCGGACAAGCAGTGGCCCGACCTCATCGACACGATTCGAAAGGGTCCGCCGAAGGTTTCTCCCATGCGCCTGTCAGCGGTGGACCGTGTCGCGAACACTCTCGAGTTCTTCGTTCATGTCGAGGACGTTCGACGAGCGCAGCCCTCGTGGTCGCCACGCGAACTCGCCCCCGAGGTCGATGCTCAACTGAGGACCATGTTGCAGCGTGGAGCGAAGCTCCTCGGAAGAAAGTCACCGTGCGGTTTGGAACTCGACATCACGAATGGCGGTGACTCACCGATTCGCATCACTGCCAAGAAAGGTGACCCGTCCGTCACTCTTCGCGGACCCGCGGCCGAGATCGTCCTCTTTCTCTACGGGCGCCAGGCGCATGCCAAGGTCGAACTCTCGGGACCCGAGGACCAGGTTGCGGCAGTTCGAATTGCCAAGTTCGGCGTGTGACGGCCAACTGTTCCTCACATGCGTGACATCGACCGGCTGATCGCGGAGTTGTCCGTCGAGGAGAAGGCTCTCCTCACCTCGGGCGCGTCGATGTGGACGACGCATGGCATCGAGCGGGTCGGTCTTCCATCGGTCACCGTGACCGACGGACCCGCAGGTGCTCGCGGTCCGACGCTGCCCGGGATCGGACCGCAAGTGCCCACACTGTGCATTCCGTGCGGATCCGCCCTCGGAGCGACATTCGACACGGAACTGCTGAACGAACTCGGTGATGCCCTCGGTCATCAGACGCGGACACGCGGCGCGCGAGTTCTCCTCGCACCAACGGTGAATCTGCACCGATCACCTCTGTCCGGGCGCAACTTCGAGTGCTACTCGGAGGATCCGCTCCTGTCGGGCCGCCTCGCAGCTGCCTTCATTCGAGGAGTGCAGTCACACGGGGTTGCAACAACGGTGAAGCATCTCGTGGGCAACGAGACCGAGTTCGAGCGGATGACGATCGACACGCTCATCGATGAGCGCACATTGCGCGAGGTCTACCTGTTGCCGTTCGAACTCGCAGTTCGCGAGGGACGCTCACTGGGAATCATGACCTCGTACAACCGAGTGAACGGCGCATACTGCACCGAATCTCGCTGGCTCCTCGATGACATCGTTCGCAAGGAATGGGGGTTCGAAGGTTTCTTCGTCACCGACTGGTTCGCTGGTGCCACCACCGAGGAAGCGGCCCGTGCCGGCCTCGATCTGGAGATGCCGGCACCTCCGCGGGCGTACGGAAAGTTTCTCGCCGATGCAGTGAGGGATGGTCGAGTCGACGAGGCCGATCTGGATCGCGCAGTCAGGACGCTGTTGCAAACATACGACCGTCTCGGAGCACTCGACGACGAGCCCACTCCGTCACTCCCGATCGATCTTCCCGAACATCGCGATCTTGCTCGCCGGGCCGCTGCTGGTTCGATCGTGCTTCTGCGCAACGAGCCCGTCGATGGGACGCCGCTTCTTCCGCTGAAGTTGTCCGGTCTCGAGCGTGTTGCAGTCATCGGACCGAATGCCGAGCGGGCGCGCATCATGGGCGGCGGATCCGCAGAGGTGCGTCCACACCACCGCACACCGATCCTTGCGACCCTCGTCGCGAGACTCGGGGAGACCGTCGAGGTTCGACACGAAAGCGGTGGATCGATCGACAAGACCACGCCGATGATCGATCCGAGCGATGTCATGACCGATACCGGCGCTCCCGGATTCTTCGTTCGAGTCTTCGACGGTGCACCCGGAAGCGGAATCGAGCTCACATCTTTCGAAAGGCCGGACGGCCGATTGCTTCTCGCGGGACGGAACGAACCTGGAGTCCCGACGTCAGGATTCCATTTCACTGCGGACGGCCTGGTGTCGGTTTCACATTCGGGTGACTACACCGTCTCGCTCGTCCAAGTGAGTCCCTGCAAACTGTCGATCGATGGGATCTTGGTGATCGACGGTGTTCGTTCAGCGCCACCTCGTGGCGAGGCTTTCTTCGG
This sequence comes from Ilumatobacteraceae bacterium, assembly GCA_044233375.1. Lineage (GTDB taxonomy): Bacteria > Actinomycetota > Acidimicrobiia > Acidimicrobiales > Ilumatobacteraceae > Casp-actino8. Next base: position 3,939 of record JBIIKC010000032.1, on the reverse strand, counting down.
AATGGGCAGCAAGGAGATGACGGCAGTCGTCCGGCTCGAAGCGGATCGATCTCATCGATTCGTTCTCGAATGTGACGCAGCGAACAAACAATGGGTTCATGGGGCTCAAATCGGCCTTGCTCCCGTCGAACATGGAGACCCCATCGACCGTGCCGTCGAACTTGCGCGCACGAGCGATGTAGCAGTGGTCGTCGTCGGTACGACGAACGACTGGGAGAGCGAGGGCCACAATCGCCGGACGCTCGACCTCCCCGGACGTCAGGACGAATTGATCCGCAGAGTTGCGGCCGCCAATCCGCGCACAGTCGTCCTCGTCAATACGGGAGCACCCGTGTCGATGGACTGGGTCGACGACGTTCCTGCGGCAATGCAGATCTGGTTCGGCGGTCAGGAGATGGGCAGTGCTGTCGCCGATGTTCTCTTCGGCGACCAGGACCCGGGAGGTCGTCTCCCAACGACGATTCCCGAGCGCATCGAACACACTCCGGCGTTCGGGAACTTTCCGGGCGAGCACGGACAGATTCGCTACGGCGAAGGTCTGCTGATCGGCCATCGTTGGTACGAAGCCCGTCACCTGCCGGTTCGCTTTCCGTTCGGACACGGCTTGTCGTACGCGTCGTTCGACATCGGCGAGCCACACCTCGATCGATTCGAGATCACGACGAATGGAACAGTCGACTCGACCGAGTCGATTTCCATCACTGTTCCCGTGACGAATACGAGCGACCGATCAGGTGCGCATGTCGTCCAGGTCTACATCTCACCTGTGTCGCCGAACGTGCACCGACCACCTCAGGAAATGAAAGCGTTTGCCAAGGTCCATCTCGATGCCGGACAAATGGCAGATGTCGTACTTCGACTCGACCCACGTGATTTCGCGTATTGGGATCCGGGTGACAGCTATCGGACTGCTCTGCAGCCCCAAGTCACCGGAGAGCGGTCGATTCGAGAACTCGCCGACACGGGTCGGTGGGTCATCGATCCCGGTCTCTACGAAATTCGCGTTGCGTCATCGTCGGCCAGGATCGACCACGTCGTGACGGTGACGATCCACGGACTGTGATGTTTCCCGAGGTTCGTTCTCTGCCCAGGATCAGAGATGCAACGACACTCGTGACCGGATCTCAACGATCGATGCGCAACGTCCACACAGGAGTGTCATCGGGTCTGACCGGGAGCAAGATTTCGTTCCCCTTTCGAGCGAGCGGTGTGTCGTAACCGAGGAGATGTACGTCCCCGGAGGGCAGCTCGTCGATGACGATCGATCGCTCATCGGGCCGGCCGCAGACCATGGCGTAGACGGCGCCGTCACGACCACTCGTGAGACGGACGTCGACGCCATCGCGGGTCGTGAGTCGAGACGTCTCGAAGGGTCGACTCCCGTAGATCGCAGCACCATTGACGGCGAGCCACTGACCCATGGCGAGGATTCTCAATTGCTGAGCCCACGGAACCTCGCCACCAGGCATGGCGCCGAAGTTGAGCAGCAAGTTGCCACCATCGGCAACGATGTTCACGAACATTCGGATCAGCTCATCGATCGGCATGTAGGTGTGCTCGCCCTCGGCCTGCGCGTAACCGAAACTCGTGCCGATACCGCGACAGACCTCGAACATCTTCGATGAATCATCCGACTTGGTTGTGTATTCAGGAGTTCGAAAGTCTGCATGGGCGGCCCCTCCCATCACTCCGAGAACATCGAAGCGATCGTTCACCACGCCGTCGGGGTTGCCGTTGTAGAAGTCGGCCATCACCGATGCTGCACCCGGACCGAAACCTGGGTACCCGATGTCGTTCCACAGCACATCGGGCTGATAGCGAGCGATCAACTCTCGCCAATGTGTGTCTGCATATTCGTGATAGAGGTCGTCTTGCGGGATGGCGGCGAACAGCGAACGCCAATTGGAGATGCCGAGGCCCTGGAACGTCCAGTCGATGCCACCCGAGTAGTACACACCGAAGCGCAGCCCTGCACCTCGTGCCGCCTGAGCACATTCGCCGACGAGGTCGCGGGTGCTCGACCAGGCTTCTCCCCGATGGGGATTGGGGGTGTCCGATGGCCACATCAGAACTCCGTCATGATGTTTCGTGACGGCAACGCAATAGCGAGCACCGGACCGTGCCATGAGGTCCTGCCAGCGTCGAGGATCCCACCCGCGTGCAGCATCGAAGAATCGATCCACGAACACCGAATAGTCGCAATCTCCCCAGACTCGAGCGTGATGCTCGGCAGCAGGTGATCCCGGAATGTGAACCGAGTTCCAGTACCACTCGGCATATGGCGTGTGGCTGAACGCCTTTTCCTCGCCCTCTTCACGAGCAAGAGTGAACGGATCCTTGCCGACAGGAGCGAACGACGGCACGGAGCCGACCGTCCAGTGTGAGAACAAACCGAATTTCGCATCCTGGAACCAGGACGGAACGCGATGTTGTGACAGTGACTCGTATGTTGCTTCGTACATCTCCACGACCCCCACCGTGTGATTCGACTCGCGTCCTCAGGTTTCTTGTGCGGACAGCCGTTCTTCAGTTCTACGGACGATTGTCTCACGTTCTGCGGAGGTGAGAGGACGCGCAGTGCGCACTCGCAACTCGAGATGCTCGTCATCTTTCGAATAGGCAGTGGTCTCGATGTCGTCCACGAGAACCACACCCGTGAGATGTTGCGAGCCCGCCAGTTCACGAATCGTCTCGGCAGCTTTGACAGCGGCCTCGGCGTTCTCGGTCTCCACGGGGATCTGAATCGAGAGTTTCGTCTCTGCTGGTTCCTGGCTGAGGTTGCGAACGGAGATGAGTGCAATGTGCGGGAGGTGCACCGTGCTGTACCCATCGCGGATACGTGTCGAGACGAGTCCGATGTGCTCGACAACTCCCCTCAGATCGTTGGCAAGAACTCCCACGATCTCGATCTCGTCGCCGACGCCGTATCGGTCCTCGAGCAGAACCGACAGGCCCGTGAGATAGTCGTTGACCTTGTGCTGGCCGCCGATTGCGACAGCCGCTCCGATGAACCCGGCACTCGACAGGAAGAACGCCGCATCGAGTTCGAGAATGTGGAACACGGCAATGATGACACCGATCCACAGGACAACTGCGAAAAGATGGTGCAACATACGCGCCGCCGCGTCGACTCGCTGGCGCTGACGGTTCTCCGTGATGCTCTGTTCTTCGTGCTCGCCGTATCGAGACCGGGTCCTCCACCATTGACTCGGACGAGCAAGGCTCCGATTGGCGATGTACCGCACGACGCGTCGAATGAGTACGTGCGATAGGCGCGTGACGACGAATGCGCCGAGGACCACGAAGAGAACGATGACTGGCCGAGAGATTGCCTCACCAGCCGATACTGGATCTTCCGGACTCGGTGTGAGAGTGGAGAAAAAGAGATGCGCGATCTGTCGGCTCATGTCGATGTGTCGAAAGTCTACGGGTGGTCCCGCATTCTCTCTAACCACTCCGGCAGCTCGCGAAGGCTCGCCAATTCGAAGTACCGATCGCTGACCGGCGGATGTTCCACATGTTCGAGGTCCCAGATCGTCGGATAAGGGATGTGGACTGCGAAACCACCGAGTTCGAGAACCGGCAGTGCATCGCTCTTGATCGAATTTCCCACCATGCACACACGACTCGGGTCGACTCCCAATTCGTCGAAGACTCGACGATACGTGGGAACATCCTTTTCGAGAACGATCTCCACATGCTCGAAGAGATACTCGAGCCCGCTCGTCGTCAGTTTTCGGGTTTGGTGAACGAGATCACCTTTGGTGACGAGAACGATCTCGAACGACGCCGCAACATCCCCGAGAACTTCGGGTACGTGATCCATGAGTCGAGCCGGTGCCATGAGCAGATCGCGGACGATGTCGATCAATCGCATCAAGACATCCGTGGGAACCTTGCCCTGGCTGAGAGTCAGAGCAGCTTCCATCATCGACAATC
>JBIIKC010000030.1:0-8997 GCA_044233375.1 Ilumatobacteraceae bacterium | reverse complement strand
ATCTCATCAATGGTGACGTCGTGTCGCATTCCGCCCATGCGGTTGTGATGGCGACTGGCGGATACGGAAACGTGTTCTTCTTGTCGACCAACGCAATGGCCTGCAACGTGACGGCTGCATGGAGGGCTCATCGCAAGGGTGCGTACTTCGCCAACCCCTGCTACACGCAGATCCACCCGACGTGCATTCCGCAGAGCGATCCCACGCAGTCGAAGTTGACTCTGATGTCGGAGTCGCTGCGCAACGACGGCCGTGTCTGGGTGCCGCAGAATCCCGACGACACGCGCGCAGCCGACCAGATCCCCGAGTCCGAGCGGGATTACATCCTCGAGCGGCTGTATCCGAGTTACGGAAACCTCGCACCGCGAGACATCTCGTCTCGTGCAGCCAAGCGTTCCGTCGATTCCGGCCGTGGTGTCGGTCCCTTGAAGAACGGTGTGTATCTCGACTTCAGCGATGCGATCAACCGACTCGGCAAGAACGTGGTCGAAGAACGGTACGGGAACCTCTTCGAGATGTACGAGCGCATCGCAGGTGAGAATCCCTACGAAGTGCCGATGCGTATCTACCCGGCCTCGCACTACACAATGGGCGGTCTGTGGGTCGACTACGAGTTGATGACGACGATCCCAGGCCTCTATGCCGCTGGTGAGGCGAACTTCTCCGACCACGGCGCGAACCGCCTCGGAGCATCTGCATTGATGCAGGGACTGGCAGATGGCTACTTCGTGTTGCCCTACACGATCGGAAATTACCTGGCTCCGATGCTCAACAAGCCGGTTCCTGGCACCGATCACCCTGCATTCAAGGAGGCCGAGAATGCCGCCCGTGAGCGGTATCTCGGGTACCTCGACATCAAGGGCACGCGGTCACCGGACTACTTCCACCGCGAACTCGGAAAGATCATCTGGGACTACTGCGGCATGGAGCGCACCGAACAGGGTCTCGAGAAGGCCTTGTCGGAACTGCCGGCTCTGTACGAGGAGTTCAAGAAGGACCTGCGCGTCACGGGGGACGCCCAGAGTCTCAATCAGACTCTGGAAAAGGCGGGTCGAGTCGACGACTTCTTCCAGTTGGGAATGTTGATGTGCCGGGATGCCCTGGAGCGCAACGAGAGTTGCGGAGGTCACTTCCGTGCGGAGTACCAGACCGAGGACGGCGAGGCACTGCGTGACGACGAGAAGTTTGCGCATGTGGCCGCATGGGAATGGACGGGCGACCCGACTGCTGCTGTCCGTCACACCGAGGCACTCGAATTCAAGGAAGTCCATCTCGCAACCAGGAGTTACAAGTGAGCAATCATCTGAAGAACCTCAAACTGAAGATTTGGCGTCAGGGTGGACCTCAGGACAAGGGTCGGTTCGAGAACTACGTGGTCGACGAGATCAGCGACGAGGCGTCCTTCCTCGAAATGCTGGATGTCCTCAACGAGAAGTTGATCGAGCAGAACGAACTGCCCATCGTGTTCGACCACGACTGTCGCGAAGGTATTTGCGGCACGTGCTCACTCATGATCAACGGTCAGGCTCACGGTCCGGAGCGAAGCACGGCGACCTGTCAGTTGCACATGCGAAAGTTCAAGAGCGGTGACGAGATCGTCATCGAACCGTGGCGTGCAGCGGCGTTTCCGATCATCAAGGACCTGATGGTCGATCGTTCCGCATTCGATCGCATCATCGAATCGGGTGGTTTCATCACCGCTCCGACCGGTGGTGCACCGGATGCGAACTTGATCCCCATCCCGAAGACTGTGGCCGATGCGGCGATGGACTCAGCCGAGTGCATCGGCTGCGGAGCATGTGTTGCGGCGTGTCCGAACGGAGCAGCCAACTTGTTCACCGGGGCGAAGATCTCGCACCTCAATCTGCTGCCTCAGGGCCAGGCGGAGCGTTTCCGTCGAGTCGAGGCGATGGTCGAGACCATGGACGAGAATTTCGGATCGTGCACCAATCACGGCGAGTGCGAGGCCGCGTGTCCGAAGGACATCTCGATCGATGTCATCGCCCTGATGAACAAGGACTATCGCAAGTCGAAGGTTCGCAACCGCAAGGAAGCAGCCCGCACCTGAGGCATGCGCCCCGGAACGACGGGGTGCAGCACACAGAGAAGTCGGACGTGTGATCAGTAGCGCACGAGTGCCGTGTACCGATTGGTCGCAACCACGTCACCGCACTCGAGGGTGAGATCGAGGACGACGTCGTCATTGTTCGTTTCCGGATTGGACACGATGAAATCGACGGTCCCGATGCGTGTGCAATCGTCGGCGGGAAGGTCTCCCTCCCAGGACCACTCGAGGCGAGTATTGCCGGAAGCGACGACGGCTGTCACTCTCGCCTCGATCAACGAGTGCCTCAGATCGCTGATGGCGTGCAGTTCGAGAGATATCGGCTGTCCGGGTCGCATCACAGCGGGTGGGCGTTCGGCGACGATGATGACGGGACGGCACGCTTCGACGAGAGCTGTGAAACCTCTCTTGGGAACGCGTCGATGATCGAGGACGCTCCACGACACCATTGGCATTGCGTCGTTGAACGCGAACATGCAGAATCCGCCAGCTGGCCTGTACTTGAGCCGACGAAGAGTCTCGATGTGGTGTTTGAGAAGTTCGGCCTGATGAATCTGAGTTGCCGCCTTCCACTCCTCGAAGGATGCGAATGCGGCAGGTGGGACGCGCTGATCGAAGATCCGCTTCTGCAGACCGTGGCGCTCGGACAGGTGGTCCCAATCGAGATCGGGCCACCTCGAACTGTCGATGAACTCATGTGAGTCGGGAATTGCCTGGGCCCCGAATTCACTCACGAAGCGAACGAGTCGAGGAACCTTTGCGGCAAAACTCGGGAGGTCTCGTTCGTCTCCGTGGTACCAGCCGAAATAGAGGTGGCTGTCCGTGCCGTCGAGCTGAGGGAGATGAGGCAGCACTCCGCTGTGAGGGATCACAGGTCGCGTCACGTCGACCTTCTCGAATGCTCTTTTCACCCAATGATCGAGGATCGACTTGTTCCATGACGGCAGTTGCTGGCCGGTCAGGAACTGCAGAGCCAACTTCCGTTTGTCGGCTGGATCGAAGTCGGTGGACTCGATGGAGAAGGGCTCATTGTGTGCGCACCAGAGAGCGATCGAAGGGTGGTGTCCGAGAACATCGACAGCCTCCTGGGCTTGGCGAACCGCCTGGCGGCGAATCTGGCGTGCATAGCCCCACTGGAGGGGAAAGTCCTGCCAGATCAACATGCCGAGTTCATCGGCAGCGTCGTAGATGTCGTTTCGCGAAATGTGACCGTGCACACGGATCAGGTCGAGTCCGGCATCACGTGCCAACTCGACGTCCCTGCGCAATTCCTCCCCGCTTGCGTCACCGAGTGCAGCACGCGTGGGAGCAAGGTTTGCTCCCTTGACGAACAAACGCTCACCATTGACGGTGAACGTCCAGTCCTGGATGGCGACCTCCCGAAGTCCCGTTCGCTTCGTGACGGCGTGGCTGAGCTCGCCGTCACAGAAGACCTCGACGGACACCGAGACCAGGTTCTGAGCACCGAGAGACCACGGCCACCACAACTTGGGGTCGTCGATGTCGATGTCCCAGTCGATGTCGTTGGAGCCTTTGGCAACGGAACGCTCCTGTTCGTGGACTCGTCTCGAGTCGACGAGGGTGACGATTCGAATGGAGCGTTCCCGATCACTGTCGAGCTTGGCGAACATTCGAACGTTGGCAGATGCGTCGGAAGCGTCGCGACACAGAACTCGAGTGGCATCGATGCGAACGGGTCCGGTGCGCTCGATGCGGACATTCCGCCACACACCGCCGGGGTTGAATTCCGGGTCGATGCAGTCCCAGTGTTGGAAGACGCCGGTGATGTTTCGTTTCGAACTGCGATTCCGCTGCGGTGAACACGTCACCCCGACAGAGAGAACATGTTCGGTGTCGAGGTGCGACAGGGCTGTGATGTCGTACGCGTGGGGGGAGAAGTAGCCCTCCGGATCGCCGAGGTATGCGCCATCCAGCCAGACATCGGCCTGGTAGAAGATTCCATCGAGGACCGCAAAGAGTCTTTCGCCATCTGCGGGCTTGGGAGTCTCGAAACGTCGGCGGTAGAGGAGAGGGCCATTGTCGTCTTCGAATCCGGGCTGTGTCTGCCAATGCCCAGGGACAGCGATGTCCATCCACATCGAATCATCGATCTTCAGACCGACGCTCGTGCGCAACACGTCGTCGGTTGCGTGTGTTGCCTTCCACGTACCGGTGAGATCGAGGCGAGTCCACCGCTCCGGGTCAGTGGAGAGGTGTGATGGCATATCCACTCCCAGAACGGTAGTGGAGAGCCCGGCATGCCGTTCCCTCGAGGGGGCGGGTACTGTCGAGGGAATGGTCACCCCCACTTCGACCCCGATGCCAGCACCGCGAACCATTCGCCAATTGAAGGAGTCGGGGTGGACATCCCGACCTGTGAAAGAGGAGATGCGCCTCAACGCGGTTGCCAAGATCATGTCCAAGCAGCCTCTGTTCGATGGGGTACTCGGCTACGAAGACACGGTGATGCCTCAATTGGAGAACGCGATCCTTGCGGGGCACGACGTCATCTTCCTCGGAGAGCGCGGCCAGGCCAAGACGAGGATGATCCGAAGCCTGACAGGACTTCTGGACGAATGGATGCCGATCGTCGAGGGGAGTGAAATCAACGACGATCCGTTTTCACCGGTATCGAAGATGGCGCGCGACCTCGTCGCCGAGAAGGGGGACGACACGCCGATCTCATGGGTCCATCGAGACGATCGATTCGGCGAGAAGTTGGCAACCCCGGATACCTCGATTGCGGACTTGATCGGTGAAGTCGATCCGATCAAGGTGGCCGAAGGCCGCTATCTCAGCGACGAACTCACGTTGCATTACGGCCTCGTTCCTCGGACCAATCGCGGGATCTTCGCCATCAACGAATTGCCCGACCTTTCCGAGCGTATCCAGGTCGGTTTGTTGAACATTCTCGAAGAACGTGACGTTCAGGTTCGCGGGTACAAGATCCGGTTGCCCCTCGACGTACTCCTCGTCGCATCGGCGAACCCTGAGGACTACACGAACCGTGGGCGCATCATCACACCTCTGAAGGATCGCTTCGGAAGTCAGATTCGTACTCATTACCCGTTGAAGGCGTCGACCGAAGTCGAGATCATTCGCCAGGAGGCCCGTCCACCGAGCATCGGCGATGTGACCGTGTCGGTGCCCGGGTACATGGAGTCGGTGGTTGCGATGTTCAGCCAACTCGCCCGCAGCAGCAGTCAGGTCAATCAGCGCAGCGGCGTCAGTGTGCGACTCAGCGTCAGCAACTTCGAAGTCATGTGCGCAAACGCTCTTCGCCGAGGACTCCGCCTCGGAGAGACCCATGTCGTTCCGAGGGTGTGCGATCTGGAGGCATTCGCTGCGTCGACCGGCGGAAAGATCGAGATCGAAGCTCTCGAAGAGGGACGTGAGGGGCAAGTGCTTCGAGATCTCGTGAAGGCAGCCGTGCTCACGGTCTTCCGTGAGGTCGTCGAGCCGGAACGAACCCGAGAGGTGTTGACCGCATTCGAAGAAGGCGCAATCGTTCACACGGGTGAGGATGTCGCTTCGATCGAGCAGGCAAAGTTGGCTGAATCGATTCCGGCACTCGCGCCGGTCGTGCGATCACTTGTCGGCACCGACACATCTCCGGCCGCTGCTGCAGCGGCAGTGGAATTCGTTCTCGAAGGTATGCACCTGTCGAAACGACTGAACAAGGACGCCGCAGCGAGCGGCGGAGGAACCTACCGGGCCCGTTGATCGTCGGTTCGGCAGACTGCAGCTTTCGCTTCGAGTCGTCCGGCGCGCTTCTTCACGAAGTACCGCACGACCTCGATGAGGACGGTGATCGTGAGTGCAGCTCCGAATGCGAGCAAGAACGCGAGGGTGTGATCGTCTTCGAACTGTGAGCCGAAGGCGAAGCCGAGAATCGAGGCATACGTCGCCCAGATGACTGCAGCGATACCGACCCAGCCAGCGAACCAGCGGCGATTCTGGCGAGTCATACCGCACGACAGAGTCAACAAGGTTCGTCCACCCGGGATGAATCGCGCAGTGATCAACAACAGACCTCCGCGCTCTTCGATCTGGTGTGTTGCCCACTCCAATCGCTGTGCGGATTTTTCGTGGCGTGCGGCTCGCCGCTCGACCCAAGAACTCGCACGCCGACCGATGAGATACGAGAGATTGTCTCCGCAGAAGGCCCCAAGTGCTCCGCACACGATGACGAGAACGACTGGATAGGGAGCAGCACCCGCTGCACTTGCTCCGACCCCACCGATGATCACCGTGGTTTCGCTCGGGACGATCGGAAAGATCGAGTCGAATGTCGCAATGACGAAGATGATTGCGAGGAACCACCATCCTCCGGAAATGTCCTTGAGCCACCCGGTCATGTCGCTGATGAAGCCCCAGACCGCACTCACGCTTCGACACTACTCGTCACGGGTGAGGCAGGGGTGGCGATGGATCGAGTCGTCTGAGAGGGTGATCGTCAGAGTGACGAACCGGCGCGCTCACCTTCGACCACTGCTGCGTGGGCTCGGCGCGGTGCAACGCAATCCCCGACACGCTCGACGCTGATGCCGGCCTCGACAAGGTCGTTGTAGAGCCAGTCAACGGGTCGAGGTGGGACGGCGAGGACCACCCAATCAGGTCTGCGTGTCAGATTCTGGCCGGTCGGATGGTGCAGCAGAGTCAACTCTCCGGATGCAAACGACATCGGCACGAGGTCGGTGGACTGAACGATCCCTTTTGCGTGAGCGCGAATCCACCAATTCTCCATGTCGAGAGTGATTCCGAGATCCTGTCCGACGACCATTCCCGGGGTCACGATCTCGACGGTGCAACCGCGATCAGCGAGAACCTCAGCGACAGAGGTTGCGTGATGGAAGCCGATCTCGTCGACAACGACCACTGAATCCCCCGGCTGAGGACCGCCCATCGATGCCGTGCCATCGAGAACGTGGCGAACATCGCACACTCGACGTGCAGATTCGTCGACTTCCGGATCTGCCACCCACCACGGGCGAGTCGGCTCCGCTCCTGTTGCAACAATGACGTGATCGGGTCGAACGTCGTCGATCAGTCCTGGCCAGACACCCGTTCCGAACACGATCGACACTCCGAGTCGCCGGCACTCGGCGAGTTGGTTGCGGATCATGTCGCCGAATTCGGCTCGGTTCGGAACGCTCGCAGCGATGCGGACCTGACCTCCAGCGGACTGCTCCTTTTCGTACACGGTCACCGAGTGACCGTTGCGCGCAGCCGCAATTGCTGCTTGAAGTCCGGCGGGTCCGGCTCCGGCAACGATCACCTTCTTGGGTTTGGAGGTGATCGCAACATGGTCGGTGACCAGCCATTCGTGTTCCCTGCCCGTGCGCGGATTCTCGATGCAGCCGAGCCAGCGGTTGAGCCCCATGCGGCCGACACACTCCTGATTGCAGCTCAGACAGAGACGGATCTCATCGGTTGCTCCTGCGCGTGCTTTCGCTGCAAAGTCGGGATCTGCGATCTGACCGCGCACGACTCCCACCAGGTCGCAGTGACCCTCTGCGAGAGCACGCTCGGCCTGTAAAGGATCCTTGAAGCGGCCGACACCGACAACGGGCAGATCGACCGCTTTGCGGATGGCACTCGGGATGAACAGCGCATACCCGGGAGGAATGTGCATACTCGCCTCGATCATGAACAGGCTTGCTGTTGCGACCCCGATCGAAGTGTTGATGTAGTCGACCTGACCCGTTGCCTCGACGAGTCGGGCAACTTCGACTGCTTCGTCGATCGTCGTGCCACCTTCGATGAACTCGTCGCCGCAGAGTCGAACTCCGAGCGAGAGTCGATTGCCGATCATCTTGCGAACAGCATCGACGATTTCGATCAACAGTCGGGCGCGATTGACGAGCGATCCTCCGTACTCGTCTGTGCGCTTGTTCGTCGCCGGCGAGAGAAATCCGCGCACGATGGACGAATGGCTGCATTGAAGTTCGATTCCGTCGAACCCGCCTTCCGCGCAGTGTTCGGCAACGGTGACGTAACCCGCAATGATCTCGTCGATCTCTGCTTTCGTCACGGCCTTGGGAACTTCGCGGAACAGCGGATCAGCCACCGGAGATGGCGCCCACACGGGAAGGCGGCTGAACATGCTGCTCGCTTGGCCTCCGTTGTGGTTGATCTGGGCGAAGATCGGAACACGGTGTCGGTGTACAGCGTCCGTGATCATGCGGTATCCGGGGATCACATCGCGATGGAACCCGTGGATCAACTTCTCGTACGGCCAATCGGTGGGATGGGTCGAGTGCTCTTCGGTGATGATCAGTCCCGAGCCGCCGGCCGCGCGCGCTGCGTAGTACGCAGCGTGTTGTTCGGTGGGAAGTCCGTTGCGGGCGTAGTTCGTGAGGTGCGCGCTGAACACGATCCGGTTGCGCGTCGTCACCGGTCCGAGTTCCAGAGGAGTCCAGAGATACCGGTAGCCCATCGCCGAAACGCTACGTCGCGCCTAGGGTTGGCGCATATCGAAGGGGGAAATAATGGAAAATCTCCAGGGCAAAGTCGCAGTGATCACGGGGGCAGCCAGTGGAATCGGACGGGCGATGGCCGACCGTTTCGCAGCCGCTGGAATGAAGATCGTCCTTGCCGACGTCGATGAACTCAAACTGCGCAGCACCGAAGCCGAGATGCGTGAGAACGGAGCCGATGTCCTGCCCGTTGTGGCGGATGTTTCTCTCGGAGAGAGCATGGACGAATTGGCCCGTCGCACACTCGAGGCTTTTGGGGCAGCCCACGTGCTGTGCAACAACGCCGGCGTTGCAGGTGTCGGCGATCAATGGACCGGACCGATCAGCGTGTGGGACTGGGTCATCAACATCAACATCTACGGAGTCGTGCACGGCATTCGAGCATTCCTGCCGATCATGCAGGACCAGAACGAGGGGCACATCGTCAATACCGCTTCGATGGCGGGCCTCGTC
>JBIIKC010000029.1:0-9032 GCA_044233375.1 Ilumatobacteraceae bacterium | reverse complement strand
CGGCCACCGGAGTGACCGACGGAGAACTGTTGAAGGGTGTTCGCTTCCATGCTGGCGGTGCCACCACACAGAGCCTGGTCATGCGCTCACGATCCGGCACAGTGCGTCTGATCGAAGCTCATCACCGCCTCGACAAACTGAAGGAAATCTCCGCTGTCGACTACGCCTAGAGATTTCTTGGTGTGATCAGGTCAGACGAGGCCACCAGCTGCGGATAGGCGAGCGTGCGCCTTGCTCAACTCGGCTGCGCCGACTGCATCGTGCTCATGGCGCAGCTTCTCTTCGAGGCGTTCGATGTCAGCACGAGCCTTTTCCTTGTCGATCTCCGAGCCCAGCTCTGCGAAGTCCGTCAGGATGGACACCTTGCCATTGCTGACCTCGACGAAACCCCCGTCGACAGCAACGTCGAGGATCGACCCGTCTCCCACGTACACACGTGTGTGATTCGGTATGAGCGCGGCGAGGAATGGAGCATGTCCCGGCAAGAACGCAATCTCTCCGCCCCCGAGCGTGCGGGTGATGACCTGAGTCGCCTCACCCGAATAGAGAACTCGTTCAGGGGAGACGACCTCGACTCGCATGAGAGCCGTCTCAGCCATCAGACGCTCTCCTGCAGGGCCTTCGCCTTGGCCAGAACCTGCTCGACGCCACCGACGTTCAGGAACGCCTGCTCAGGAACGTGGTCCAGATCGCCGCCGAGAATCGACTCGAAGCTCGACACGGTCTCCTCCACCGGAACGAATTCTCCTTCGATGCCGGTGAAGACCTTCGCGACGAAGAATGGCTGCGACAAGAAGCGCTGGATCTTGCGTGCACGAGAAACGGTGAGCCGGTCCTCTTCACTGAGTTCGTCGAGACCGAGAATCGCAATGATGTCCTGCAGTTCCTTGTATCTCTGCAGGTTCTCCTGCACACGACGAGCAACCTGATAGTGGCGATCTCCGACGACTTCTGGAGTGAGGATCGTCGATGTCGAGGCCAGCGGGTCCACGGCAGGGTAGATGCCGAGAGCAGCCACCTGTCGTGAAAGTTCCGTTGTTGCATCGAGGTGGGTGAAGGTCGTGAACGGAGCCGGGTCGGTGTAGTCGTCGGCGGGCACATACACGGCTTGCAGCGAGGTAATCGAACGACCACGGGTCGAGGTGATGCGCTCCTGCAATTGGCCCATTTCATCGGCCAGTGTCGGCTGGTAGCCCACCGCAGAAGGCATACGACCGAGAAGCGTCGACACCTCGGAACCTGCCTGCACGAAGCGGAAGATGTTGTCGACGAACAACAGCACGTCCTGGTTCTGCACGTCTCGGAAGTACTCCGCCATCGTCAACGCGGAAAGAGCGACTCGCAGACGGACTCCCGGTGGCTCGTCCATCTGGCCGAAAACCAACGCCGCCTTTTCGAACACGCCGGACTCTTCCATCTCGAGACGAAGGTCGGTTCCCTCTCGAGTGCGCTCGCCGACTCCGGCGAACACCGACACACCACCGTGCTGGGATGCAACTCGGTTGATCATCTCCGTGATGAGAACGGTCTTGCCCACGCCAGCTCCGCCGAACAGACCGATCTTTCCACCAGCCAGATACGGGGTCAGGAGGTCGATCACCTTCACGCCCGTGACGAACATCCGCTTTTGCGGTTCCAGCGACGCGAAGTCCGGAGCAGGACGGTGGATTTCCCACCGCTCCATATCGGCGTACTTTGCATTGTCGTCGTCGAGTACTTCTCCCCAGACGTTCCAGACGTGACCGAGCACTCGGTCACCAACGGGAACACTGATGCCGCGGCCTGTGTTGCGAACCGGAGTTCCACGGCGCAGACCGTCGGTCGGCTTCATGCACACTGCACGAACGCGGCCATCACCCAACTGCTGGGCGACCTCCGCAAGAACCTTGATATCGGATCCTTCGATGTTCACGGTGAACTCGAGAGCGGTGTTCAGCTCGGGAAGCGATCCTCGAGGGAACTCCACGTCGATCACTGGTCCAGCGATACCGACGACTCTTCCGTCCTTCAGTTGGGTGTCTGGGTTTGTCATTGTCATGGCTGATATCTCCTGCTGAGGATGGCCGGTCGAGGGGTTGTCTATTTCCTGATGAGTTCGGCGTCGCCGAACGGTTCGATCTCCATGTAACGCACATTTTTCGTTGCGTCGCCGGACAGTGCTTCCGCGCCACCGACGATCTCCATGATCTCGGTGGTGATCGCATCCTGACGTGCGCGGTTCATGATGCGCGAGAGATTCTTGATCAATTCTTCTGCGTTGTCCGTCGCACTCTTCATGGCTCGTTGGCGGAATGCGTGCTCACTGGCAGCAGCATTCAAGAGTGCTGCGTAGACGCGGGCTTCGATGTAACGCGGAATCAGCGTTTCGAGAATCGTCGAGGGATCCGGCTCGTATTCGTAGTCCGCTGATGATCCGTCCGCACCGGGCTTACCGTCTCCGCCCAACATGACCTCTCTCTCGAGGGGGACGAGGGGTCGAAGCACGACTTCCTGGGAACCAGCTGTGATGAATCGCGTGTACACGAGAACGACTTTGTCCACCTGTCCACTGGCGTACAAACCGACCACATGTTCGCCGATTGCCTTTGCGTCCGAGTACGCCGGCTGATCGCTGAAACCGTTGAAGGCGCGATCCATGTGATATCCGCGGAAACGCAGATAACCCTCAGCCTTTCGACCAACAGGAACGACCACATAGTCACGTCCGGCGAGCACGTCGATCTTGATCTCGCCTTCGGTCGCACGCAGAACCCCAGCGTTGTATCCGCCGCACAGTCCGCGATCTGCGGTGATCGACACGTAACACACCCGCTTGATGGACTCGCGCGCTGCCAACAGCGGACTGTCGGAGGATCCGCCGGCTGCTGCAAGATCGCGCACGACCTCGGTGATCTGCTCGCTGTAAGGAACGGCGGCCTGAACGCGCTGCTGGGCCTTGACGATCCGCGACGCAGCGATCAACTCCATTGCACGCGTGATCTTCTTGGTCGCTTGCACGCTGCGGATGCGACCCCGCAGAATTCGTTCCTGTCCACCTGCCACGGTCGTTTACTCCGTCGCCAGCGTCTTGTTCGAGTGGGCTTCGCCCACCGGGCCAGCATCAGTCGCGAGTTCATCAGCCTTGCGCTCGGCTGCCAATGTCGCCATGAAGGTGTCCTTGAAAGCCTGAACCACATTGCCGAGATCGTCGGGCAAGCCCTTGGTGCGAATATCGCTCAACATCGCTGCGTGTCGAGTACGCATGTTGTCGAGCAGCTCGTTCTCGAACCGACGCACATCGGCCACCGGAACGTCATCGAGGTAACCCTTGGTTCCGGCAAAGATCGACACGACCTGCTCTTCCACTGCCATCGGACTGTTGAGCGGCTGCTTGAGCAATTCGACCAGGCGGTATCCACGCTCGAGCTGAGCTTTCGAAACCGCGTCGAGCTCGGATCCGAACGTTGCGAATGCCTCGAGTTCACGGAACTGAGCGAGGTCGAGTTTCAGAGTTCCTGCAACCGACTTCATCGACTTGATCTGAGCGGCACCACCGACACGCGACACCGAGATACCCACGTCGACAGCGGGTCGCACACCCGACTTGAAGAGGTTGTCCTGCAAGTACACCTGACCGTCGGTGATCGAAATCACGTTCGTCGGAATGTAGGCAGACACGTCTCCAGCTTTGGTCTCGATGACCGGCAGAGCCGTGAGCGACCCTGCGCCGTTCTCATCGGAGAGTTTGGCGGCACGCTCGAGAAGACGACTGTGCAGATAGAAGACGTCGCCGGGATATGCCTCACGGCCTGGCGGCCGACGAAGCAGGAGCGACATCTGACGGTAGGCCTCGGCTTGCTTCGACAAGTCGTCGTACACGATCAGCGCATGCTGGCCGTTCTCCATCCAGTGCTGACCCATCGCACAACCGGCATATGGGGCCAAGAACTTGAACGGTGCCGAGTCGGATGCCGTCGCCACCACGACAACCGTGTAATCGAGAGCGCCGGCCTGACGAAGTGTTTCCACTGTCTGGGCAACGGTCGAGCCCTTCTGACCGATTGCCACGTAGATGCACTTCACTCCTTGACCCTTCTGGTTCAAGATCGTGTCGATGGCGATCGTCGTCTTACCCGTCTTACGGTCGCCAATGATCAGCTCTCGCTGACCGCGGCCGATCGGCGTCATTGCGTCGATCGACTTGATACCCGTCTGCATCGGCTCGTGCACGGGCTTTCGACCCATGATTCCCGGGGCCTGAATTTCCATACGACGCTGCTGGACACCTGCGAGCGGTCCCTTGCCGTCGATCGGCTCTCCAAGAGCATTGACAACACGTCCAAGAACTCCTTCTCCGACGGGCACCGACAGAATCTGACCTGTCGCCTTCACCGTCTGGCCTTCTTCGATGCGATCCGAGTCGCCGAGAACTACGGCACCGATGGATTCCTCTTCGAGGTTGAGAGCGAGACCCTTGGTCCCGTCTTCGAATTCGAGAAGTTCGTTCACCGCACAGTCGGGAAGACCGGACACATTGGCGATGCCGTCGCCAACAGACGTGACACGACCGACGGTGCGTGCCTCGAGTGACGGTGTGAAGCCCTCGAGGTTCTTCTTGATTGCCGATGCGATGTCGGCTGCTGAGAGAGTGAGCTCTGCCATGATTTCCCTATTCCTCGTGACTCTTAGAGCCGACTCTTGACGTTGTCGAGTCGGGATCGGATGCTTCCGTCGATCACGGTGTCGCCCACGGTTGCGACAATGCCGCCGATAACCGAGGGATCCACGATCACTTTCACATTCACCTGCTTGCCGGTTGCGTTGGCGAGAGCCGCAGCGAGGCGGGTCTGCTGATCGGCCGACAAAGGAACCGCGGAGCGAACCTCCGCAACCTCCAATTGCTTCGCACTCGATGCGCGCTGAACGAGTTTGTCGATGATCGCCGGCAGATCTCGCCCACGACCGCCTGCCACCACCATGGAAACCAATTGCACGGTGGTGTTGGTGACCTTGTTGCCGAGTAGATCCTCGACGATTCCTTCGCGTCGAGCAACCGGAATACGCTCATCAGTCAGGGCATTTCGCAGGGCGTCGTTCGACTCCAACGTTCGTGCCAGGCGGAACAGTTCATCTTCGACCTCGTCGATCGTTCCTTCTGCGCGAGCGATCTCGAACAGTGCGCGTGCATACCCGTCGATCCGCTCACTCATCGTGATGCACCTACTTTCGCAATGAAGTTCTCGATCAACGACTGGTGTGCCGCATCATCGAGAACGCTCGGAAGAACGGCTTCGACCGCCACCGACGACACTCTGCCGATCTCGGCGCGAAGTTCGTCTCCGCTGCGAGCTGCGACCGTCGCTAGATCAGCCATCGCTCGAGCTTCCATTTCGGCGATCTCAGCCGTGAGGCGAGCTCGCCCGTCGGTCAACATGGCCTCGGCCTGAGCCTTGGCCTCGACGAGCATGCGGGACCGTTCAGCCTCGATGTCGCCCAGAGCGGTGCGAATGGTGGCGGCATCGGACTGTGCCGACGCAAGATCCTGAGCCGATGCGTCGAGTTCCTTCTGGATGCGCTCCGTACGTGCAGCCAAGGATTTCTTGAACATCGGACCGGCAAACTTCACGAGAGCCCCGATGACCAGTACCGACGCAATGCCGCCGTAGATGATCTCGGCCGTCTCGGGAAGAAGCCAGTGATGGGTCTCGGCCGGGTCGGCCGCAAGGAGTGCATTCAGCATCGACATCAGCGAACCCCCGCGCTCATTGCATCGGACACGGCACGTGACACCGCTGACGCATCGGGCTTCTTGCCCGTTGCGATCTCGACGGCACTCGATACGACATCGGCGACCGCAGACTCGACCTGCGAGCGAGCTGCCGTGCGGGCAGATTCCGCCTGGGCGAGAGCGACGTCACGCTGAGAGGAGATGCGGCCGTTGGCAGCGGAGATCTGAGCCTGACGCTCACCCTCCAAAGTCGTGCGCGCTGCCTCGATGACCTTGGCCGCTTCGGCCTTGGCGGAAGCCAGTGCCGATTCGTATTGCGACACCTCGGTGCGAGCCGCAGTGCGCGTGGCCTCAGCGTTCTCGTGACCCGAGCGGATCGATTCGTAACGTGCGTCCATCCCTCGCTTGAGACGGGGGAACAGGAACAAGCGCATCAAAAGCGCAAACACGATGAACGAACCAGCACCCCAAGCGATTTCTTTCATCTCGGGGATGATCGGGCTCGGTCCTGGACCGCATTCTTTGGGATTGGATTCCTCAGGGGGGTATGCGCAATCCGCCGGATCGAACTCGTGTCCCGCTTCACTTTCAGCGGATACGAGCCTCACCTGGATTGTCTCCCCCGAGCGGGTGACGACGGCTGTCAGCACGTCAACTCCTTGTGGATCGATGGGTCGATTGTGAATGTCGGATCAGAGGCCGATGAGAATGAAGACCACGAAGCCGATCAGGGCGAGCGCCTCGGTGAAGGCGATGCCCAGGAACATGGTCGTGCGGACCATGCCGGCGGCTTCGGGCTGGCGGGCCATGGCCTCGACCGACTTACCGACGAGGTAGCCGATGCCGATTCCCGGTCCGATGGCGGCGAGCCCATAGGCGAACCCCGCCGATCCTGCCGCTGACGCGGCCTTGGCTTCGTCACCGGTGAGGGCGGCAAGTGCAGCAAGTGCTTCCATTTTTCTTGGTCTCCTGTGTGTGTTGTTAAGAGAAATTGCAGATGGTCGGATCAGTGCTCGGGATGAGCAGCCCCACCGATGTAGACGGCGGTGAGGATGGTGAAGATGTAGGCCTGAAGGAACGCGACGAGTACTTCGAATGCCGTCAGGAAGATCAACATGAACAGCGGCAATATCCCGACCGGGATCAATGCCGGGTTGCCTTTGGCCTGGAAGAGCGCTTCGGAGAGAAGAGCGAACGTCACGAGCAGAATGTGGCCCGCAAGCATGTTGGCGAACAGTCGCACCGTCAGCGAGAAAGGACGCACGAGGAAGGTCGAGATGAACTCGATCGGGGTCACGAGGAGGTACAAGGCCTTCGGTACGCCCGGCGGGAACAACGAATTCTTCAGGTAGCCCAATCCTTGATGCTTGAAGCCGGTGCCGATGAAGACGACCCAGACGAGGAGCGACAGGAACATCGGCAGAGCCATGCGGGCCGTCGCTGGCATCTGCAGGAACGGGATGATTCCCGGGACGTTGCAGAGATAGATGAACGTGAAAAGGCTGAGGAGGAATGGAGTCCATCCGAGCCCGTCACGACCCATTGTCTGCATGACGATGCCGTTTTCGATGAACTCGACGATCGATTCGGCGAAGTTACGAACGCCTTTGGGGGCCGACTTCGCATCTTTGCGGCCGGCGAGTAGGAACACGATCGTTCCGATGAGCGCTGCCGCGACAGCGATGATCGCGATCTTGTTGAACGACGGAAAGAGATCCTTCCAACGGAGGATCTCGTTGATCGGCGGGAACTCGAGGGCGATCACAGGTTGTGGTTCCTTTGTCCGGGCACGGGCACGCAGGCGAATTGGCGGATGGGTTTGAGTGTCAGCATTTCAGAGTTTCCGGGGTTTGAGACCGGGGTATGCAAGAGAAGCGGCAACGAAGCGCATCTCCCACACGAGAAGTCCTAGGTGACTCACAATAATGGTCAATCCGAGGGCCGTGAGTGAAATCCAAGAAGCGTCCCGGACAAGAATCACAGCCAAGAAGATGAGTCCGAGTCGGACCAAGTACCCGAACAGGACCGCACCCATCATCAAGCCGAGGGAAATTCGAGCAGTCACCGCAATCAGACCGGCAGCCAGAAGGAAGTTCACGAGCACCAGAGCAATGGCGTAGATCGAACTGAACACACCATCGAGACCGGCGAAGACGGCGCACACAGCGACGACGACTGGAGCGATGACGACGGCCCGCTTGACGATGTCGAGTGACACCTGAATCTCGGGTGACTCACCCTCGATGCGGGTGGTGATGGGATCGGGATGCTCCATCGGGTTCATTGTGTCTCGTCCGCTGCTTCTCCACCCACGAGGCGTCGACCGACGTGTCGACGCCGCTCCTCCTCCAGAACTTTCATCTGGGCGTCGTAGGCCAACCACATCCGCACCGATTGTCCGATAGCGGCGAAGATCACGAAGGCGATCGTGAAGATCGGACGGCTATCGACCCATGAATCGATGAGCCAGCCCAAACCGAAGAAGACAGCGATGGTCAGTGCCATCTCCATCCCTTGCCCGATTCCCGAGTCGACCCCGGAAGGTTTGTTTGCGCCGAGGACCAACCTGTTCACAGGTCGCAACGACGGTCTGCGAAACCTGCCTCGCACGGGCAGGGCTGTTCGAGTTCGGTTTTCGGGGAGATCGGACATCGAGTCTTCGTACTGCGTGGGGAATGGGAGTGGAAAAAGAATTGCCGATTCTGTGCAGCAACTCATTCTCGTGGCTTTCGTGAACTCGTGGCTTTCGTGAACTCGTGGCTTTCGTGAACTCACAACTTTCGTGAACTCACAGTTTTCGTGAAGCCGAGCACAACCTACCCGTCGATCTCGGGCCTCGGCAATTGTGATGTGTCGTCCTCACCACCACGGTGGTCCTCACGGTCGCGATCGTCGTCCAAGTGTTCGTGGGTCGGGGTCGAAGTATCGATGTCGTGACCAGATGAGCGCCTCTGACGCCGAACCTCTGGGTGAAGGACGGTGTACAAACCGAGAACGATTGCCGCTGTCCCAATGGGGATCAACGCGGTTCGCGCCTCGGTGAAGATCGGATAGAGAACGAAGCCGCTCAGGAGTGCCGTCCAGAGCCACAGGATCAGCACACTTCGACGTTGTCCATGACCCATCTCCATCAAGCGGTGATGAAGGTGGCCTTTGTCGGCAGTCGCAACCCCTTGTCTCCTCGCAGCTCGACGAACGATGGCGAACGCGGTGTCGAGGATCGGAACGCCGAGGATGAACAGCGGAATGAACAACGGCGCCAGAAAGAAGTACGTCTGACCAGGCGTGTAGGCCTCGTTGTTCGGATCGGCACGTCCCCCGACCA
>JBIIKC010000028.1:0-9143 GCA_044233375.1 Ilumatobacteraceae bacterium | reverse complement strand
ATCTTCAGTGTCTTGTGAGTTTTCGACCGCTCGAATGCGAAAGCAGAGAAGTCTTCGTAGTGACAGAGGAATTGGTTGCTGCGCACGATCGAGCAGCCGAGAGAGCGAACGAGTTCGAGACCGTCCCAGCTCGCCGGCTCCATGACATCCACTGAAGAAGGGGAGTGCTCTCGACGATGTTCCTCGAGGCCGGCCCGGAGGGATGAGGCCTTGCGGTAGTCGACGTCGAATCCCTCGGCGCGCAACTCTGCTGCGAATCGTCTCATCGATGCGATGATGAAATGGGCTCGCTGGATGTGCCACTTCTTCGAACGGATTTTCGCATCGCTCTCGACGAAAAGAATTCGATGGGTATCAGGTGTGGCATCGACGAGAGAAGCCGACTGGCGATTCAGTTGGTCTCCGAGAACCCAGATCGTCGGTCTCCCGTCGGCTCGACTCCGTGTTGTCGACGACAGACCCATGGGGTCAGGGTACTCAGTCAGATTCAGAGGCTGGGGGGCTCGCGAGCCATGACCAGTCGAGATCGAACATCGACGGTCGGAATGAACCGCCCGATGATCGGCACCGTGGTGTCGATTCGTCGGGAGACGGTGACCGTCACCGAGGTGTCGTCGTAGACGACATCGACCGACGAAGTCGACCCGATCGGCAGAGACTTCGACGCCGCTGTCCGAGGATCCTCGGCGAGCGATGCGATCCGTGCCACGTGCCGAGTCTCGTCGACCACTTCGAGCCGACTCACGGAGATGATCGTGATCTGAACGATGAGAGCGATGACCCCGACGATCAGAGGCAGGATCAGCGCGAATTCGACAGTCGCCTGACCGTGATCTGCTCGATCGTGTCTCGATACCGGATCCGATCGATCACGGAACTCGGCGCGTGACATCTTCGATGACCCGGTCGAACATCTGCCCGATCTTGCCTGCCCCGTCTCCGCTCGATGCCCACCCGACTGCGAGAAGCGCAATGAGGGCAGCCGCCAACATGACGAGTGCATATTCCGATGTGGCTTGGCCACGGTCTTGCCGGATGCAGGGCCGAGGTCGTTCATGTGAAACACGAGACGTGTTGCAGTCGGGATTCATGGTGTCGCTCCATTCAGTCGGAGGTGCGCGATCGTCCCCATCACGATGGGGACGATGATCAGAAACACGAATGAGGGAAGGGTGCAGAGCACCAATGGCACCATCAGCCGTACGGACAGTTGGCGAGCGAGAATCTCACCTTGCTGACGTCGTACGAAGCGGGCTTCGTGGTGGATGTGAACGATGAGGGATTCGGTCGGAATGCCGAGTCTGATGGCAGATGCCACGAGATCGATCAGAGACGAGAATTGCGGTCCGAGTCGGATACGTACGTCGGCAAGAGCATCGGGAATGGACCGACCCGATGAGATCTTTTCTCGCAGATCGATGAACAGTGGTCTCACGACAACCGGTGTGACGTCGGCGAGCTTCATCAGTGATTGTGGAAGCGAATAGCCGGCGCGCAGCATCGCCAACAGGAAGTCGACTGTTTCGATCAATGCGTCGAGGTGGAGATGTCTGACCTGGTTCGCTCGGCGCCGACGCGAGGCACGAACGAGAAACATCGTCGCGAACAGGATGACCACGATCAACATGTGGCCACCTCGCGCTGAAGCCACCATCGCCCGCACAGATTGAGCCCCACCCCAAGGGTCAGACAAGTCCATCCAACGACAGATCCGAACAGGAATGAGCGGATCGACGGACTGTCGGTGAGCATCCATGCTCCGCAGGCAAGTGGAATCCACGTCAGCAGATTCATCGACATCGCCGCCTGTGCCGCTTGGGCAGTCCGCTCTTCGCGCATGTGGACACGATCGTTCAAAGTGACGAGGAGTGCTTCGAGGTGTTCAGCCACCCGTCCGCCCACCGATCCAGAGAAGGAGAGAACGTGCAAGGCGATGAGAGCATCTCGATCTCGATGGGACGAGGGACTCCGACTGGTCAGTTCATCGATCAGTGTTCGACACGCGGATTCGAGCGACTCCCCGTCGGCCATGAGTGCGTACACGGATCGGATCTCGTGTGAGCGATGGGCGAAAGCTGCATTCGTGATCGCTGAATCGAGAGACGCTCCCGACAGCACGAGGCGGTGACAATGCCCGAGAGCGCTCGTGAGTTCGTCGTCTCGACCATTCTGGCGACGACGCAGTCGCCGTCGGATGCGTCGACGCCCGGGTGATCTCATGGACACGAGCCCGTCCCGGCATGTCGCTCGTTCGTCGTGGAGTCGACCGTGGCCACATGATCGATCACTCGGCTGCCATCGATCGCACGTTCCATGTGCACGACGAGACCAACTGCGGAATTGACGAGAGAGCGAGCGTCTTCGATGCTCCAGCCGGCAGCCGCAGACAGGGTCAGGACATCGAGGCGACGGAGACCGTCGAGGGCTGAATTGGCATGAAGTGTGGCCAGGCAGCGGCGGTGTCCTGTGCTCATTGCTTGAACCAACGTCAACGCCTCGCGACCTCGGACTTCGCCGACAATGAGGCGATCCGGGCGCAAGCGAAGTGCTGTTCGGAGCAGATCGTCGATGTTGATCGCTCCTCGTCCTTCATGTGTGGGATTCCGAGATTCCAATCGAACGACATTCGGATGATCGATGACGAGTTCGTAGGTGTCCTCGATGACGATGATGCGCTCGCTCGGCGACGACATCGACGCGAGTGCTCCGAGCAAGGCGCTCTTCCCCGAACCTGTGGCGCCCGTGATCAAGAGATTGGCAGTCGAACTACGGATCCGTTCTGCGATGCTCGCCCACACTTCGGGTTCGTCGTCGGGGGCGAAATCGTCGAGAGCGAACGGCTCGCGGCGAAAGATGCGGAATGCCGCGCAGGTTCCGCCAACAGCGACTGGTTCGATCACTGCACACACTCGCGTTCCATCGGGCAGTCGGGCATCGACCATGGGAGCCAACCTGTCGAGCCTTCTTCCGAGCGGTGTCAGAAGTCGCTGGAGTGTCAGGTCGATTTCTCCCGGTCGGAGATCAGGGCAACGTTCGAGACGACCACGGCGTTCGATCCAGACCTCCGTTTCGTCATTGACGAGAACATCGGTCACCGCAGGGTCGTCCCAATGGCGTCGGAGTTCGAATGGCAGGCAGTCCTGCATCAGCCATCTCGCCATCGGCTCACGACAGGCGAGAGCGCCCGAGTCAACTCCGTCGGGGGACGTGATGCGATGATTCCTGCATCGACTCGGCGGGCGATGTCGGCAGTGATGGCGAGCGTTGCCGCAATCGGCAATCCGAGAACTCGTGCAACGTCGGCGGGTCTGAGAGCACGATCGTGTTCCGTCACGACGATGACGGCATCCGATGAGTGATCGATGAGCCGTGCGCGTCGCAATGCGAGGTAGCAGGGTCGAACGACGAGGTACTCACGGTCGGCGAGAGGCTCCAGTTCGCGAGGGATCGGACCGCGCCCAGCGTCGACGATGATCGTGCAACCGGTGTTCGACAATTTGGCGAGTTCGACCACGAGACGCGACCAGGCTCCGGAACGCGATTCGGGAAGAGCAGCCCTGCCTCGAGGGAGAACTCTCAGTCCTGTCTCGAGGTCGATGAGCAATGTTCGTAGATCGAACGCTGGCGGGTCGCCGACCCATTCGGCCAGACCGACGAGCGGGTCCTCGATACCGAAAATTGCCGGCACGTCTCCGGCGAAGTCGACAATGACCGTGCGTACGTCCTTGCTGTGCGCGGAATTCGAACGCGAGTCGACGATCGCTAGACCTGTTGCGACGACCGAAGTTCCTGAACCACCTTTGGGGGACCAGCACACCACCAACATGACACCCTCCCCATCGAACCCCGACAGATTTCATGTGGGGAAGGGGAATGTGATTGCGGTGAGGGTCAGTCGGAGAGGATCTTGTTGATCGCGACAGCAATGAGTCCGATCAGCACGATCGCCATGAGAAGTCGACGCATGAGAGCACCCTAGTGCTCATCGGTGACTCGCTGGCGTGAATCGAAACGTCGCTACTCTGGTCGGTGGAGGTGTCCGAGTACCTGGTGGACTCCGCCGCCTTCAAAGCGGTTGGGACGAGCGACCCTCGTCCGGCGGGTTCGATTCCCGTCCACCTCCGCGAAGCGAGGTGACGGGCAGCCGTCCTTCCACGACGGTCCCGACGAAATTGTTCAGCGAGGTGTCGGGAAGCCGTCCTTCCACGACGGTCCCGACGACGATGTTCAGCGAAGTGACTCAGGACTGGGCGGCGGCGAAGGCGGCCGTTGCCAGCGATGCACCGCGGTGATCGCCCACCAGACCTTCCAACATGTTGTTCATCACATACACAACAGTCAGGTTCAGATCGAGATCGTTGACGACACTCGATCCACCCCAGCCACCCCAGAAGCACACTCGCCGGTCCTTCGGCAGGTGGGGAACGGTGTCGTTCGGCAGTGCATATCCGATTCCGAAGACAACGGGCACCATCAACACCTGATCCGGACCGTCGGCTTGGACGTCGAAAATTCGATCGATGGTCGACGATGACAGGAGTCGACGACCCTGGACGACCCCTTCGTGGCTGATCGCACTTTGCGACCACGCGAGGGATCGAGCGTTGCCGTGTCCGTTGGCGGCACCGATATCGGCTCGCCGCCATTCGGGGGTCCACGAGGTGTCTGCCGACGGCGCCGGTCCGGTGAACGTTTTCACGAGGACCGAGTTCGGGTCGAGCTGCGTCATGTCAACCGGTAGCGGTGGCGGTGGGATCACATTCGAGACACGATCGAATTCACTGTCGGCGAGGCCGATGTGGAAATCGAGTCCGAGCGGGCCGGCAACTTCGTCGGCGAAGAACTCACCGAGCTTGCGGCCGGTGATCCGCCGGATCACCTCGCCCACCAAATGCCCCTGGTTGAGTGCGTGGTAACCCGATTCGGTCCCCGGCTCCCACCAAGGTTCCTGATGAGCGAGCATCGAGGTGGACTTCTCCCAGTCGTAGAGATCGGTCACTTCCACCGGTTGGGCCCAACCCGATACGCCCGAGGTGTGCGACAGCAGATGGCGCACGAGGACGCTCTCCTTGCCGTTGGCACCGAACTCGGGCCAATAGGTGGAAACGGGTGCGTCGAGATCGAGTTGTCCGCGATCGGCCAGGATCAGCGCACACAACGCCATCTGTGTTTTCGTGCTCGACCAGACGTTGGTGATGGTGTCGCGGCCCCAGGGCATCGAACGGTCGGGATCGGACCATCCTCCCCAGAGATCGACCACCATCTCGCCCTTGTGGACGACAGCTACTGACGCTCCGACATCTTCACCCGAATCGATGTTCGCCGACAAGATCTCACGCATCTTTTCGAAGCGCGGATCACACGTACCGTGAATCTCAGCCATGTTTCCCCCTATGACGAGGATTCACCCTAGTTCGAAGGCGTCAAACCGCCAATAGGTCGCGGGCGCCGGTGTCACTCGAGGGATGGCGCAACTTGCTCATGGCTCGGGCCTCGATCTGGCGGATGCGCTCACGGGTGAGATTGAAATGCTCGCCGACTTCTTCGAGGGTGCGGGGCTCACCGCGGTCGAGACCGAATCGCAGCTTGAGGATCTCTCGCTCACGTTCGTCGAGAGGAGCCAACAGGCGCTGGATCTCCTCGGGAAGCAGTGCTGTCGCTGCCACCTCGAAGGGGCTCTCTGCAGAGCGATCCTCGACGACGTCGCCGAGTTCGGCGTCACCGTCCTCGCGCAACGGCTCGCTCAGAGACAACGGCTCTGCTGCAAACCGAAGTGCCTCAGTCACCTTGTCCTCGGGCATCTCGACCTCTTCGGCCAATTCACGCAGCGTGGGCTGACGACCGAATTTCAGTTCGAGCCGAGTTCGGGCCTTTTGCAGACGGGCCAGTGTGTCTCCCGCATGGACGGGGAGGCGAATCGTTCGACCAGTGTTGGCGATGCCGCGGGTGATCGCCTGACGGATCCACCAGGTTGCGTACGTCGAGAACTTGAAGCCTTTGCGCCAGTCGAACTTTTCGACGGCATGCATCAATCCGAGGTTGCCTTCCTGGATGAGGTCGAGAAGGGGAAGACCCGAGGCTTGATACTTCTTGGCGATGGAGACCACGAGACGCAGGTTCGATTGAACGAACGCCCTCTCGGCGATCTCGCCCTCCTTGACGAGGTTGCGAAGTTCGCGCTTGCGGGCTGGCGTCAGACTCTTGTAGTCGGCTGCCTGGCTGGCTTCGACAGCAGCCTTACCAGCCTCGATCTGCTTGGCAAGACGAACCTCGTCGTCCTTGGTGAGGAGGGTGTACTGACCGATGTCGGACAGATACAGACGGACCAGGTCTTCTTCATCACGGTCGACGCGATCCTTGGCCACTTGCGAACCTCACTTCTTCGAACGTTGCCCACTTGCTCCGAGTCGAAGGTTCAGAGCGAAGCCCCCGACTCGCACGACACGGACAGGAAACCTCTGTCATGTCGTGATTCGGGGAACGATACCGACGTCTGCCGGATCACCAACCAGATCGCACAAGTTCGAGCGACCTTTCATCGCGCACGAGGAGGAGATTTTTTTGCAGTCGATGTTGCAATACGCGACTCGATCTGGTTTGCGCGCGAACTCAAGTTCTGAGCAGCGAGGTATCGTGAGTTCATGAGCAACCCACTTCTCAACGACAAGCGTCTCGAGCAAGCTGCAGCGGCCGATCGGAACGGATGGGCCGCCCCTGATCCAGCACATCACGCACCCATGTCCGATGGGCCGGTCAGTCCGTGGACCGGTGCGCAACGTGCGATGACTGTCGGAGGCACCGCGAGCGCCGCCGCAGTTCTGTTCGTTCTGCTCCTGGCGGGAGCAACGGTTGGCTGGCTCGGGGTCGATGCGCCCGAGGGTGAGGTCTACAAGTTCCCGACGTTCGCGTTCGTCGGACTTTTCGTCGGCTTCGCACTCGCAATCTTCCTCGCTTTCAAACCTCACCTCGCGAAATTCTTGGCTCCCGTCTACGCGGTGGCCGAAGGCCTCTTCGTCGGCGCCATCAGCCGTGCCTACGAGACGTACTACGACGGCATCGTGGTGCAGGCAGCCGGTGCGACGATCGCAGTGTTCCTTTCGATGCTCGCCTTGTACGGCTTGAGGATCATCAAGGTGACCGACAAGTTCCGACGAGTGGTCGTCGGAGCGACGATCGGCATCGCCGTGTTCTACGGTGTTTCGATGCTGATGCACCTGTTCGGTGCAACGCCCCCGTTCATCCAGTCGACGAGCATTTTCGGGATCGGCTTCAGCGTTTTCGTGGCAGGTCTGGCAGCGTTCAATCTCGCCCTCGACTTCGATTTCATCGAGCGGGGATCGAAGGAGAAGATGCCTGAGTCGGTCGAGTGGTTCGCGGCCTTCGGTTTGTTGGTCACGGTCGTTTGGCTGTACCTCGAGATTCTGCGACTTCTCGCCAAACTGCGCGAGCGGTGAACATCCTGCGGTCGGTTCGAAGTGATTCGGACCGACCGGATGGACACCTTGTCGCCGTCTTTCTGATGGCAATCGGCTGTCTCTGGGCGGCGCGATTCGCTCAGTATCTCGTACCGACTGATTGGACGAGACTCGCAGAGTTGAACTGGTGGGCGGGGACACAGATCCTCTTCTACGGAATCGTCCCGTTGGTTGCGGTTCGAGCAGTTGGCCTTTTCCCGGGCGATGTCGGTTGGCGATTGTCCGGTGCACTGCGTCATGCCACGACATACGCAGTTCTGTTCGCAGTCGCCTTGCCTTTCGTGATCGCCGTCTCGGGATCAGCCGACTTCTTGGAGCACTATCCGATTCTCGAGATCGACCCGGGTCAGGCAGGGGTCTGGAACGATCTGCTCATCTGGTGGCCGTTCTATGCCGCTCAGTTCGTTGCGATCGAGTCGTTCTTTCGCGGTGTGCTCGTACTCGGTCTGTCGAAGTACGTCGGTTCGGCTTCGATTCTCATCGCCGCTGTTCCTTACATGATGATTCATTTCGTCAAACCACCTGCTGAGGCGCTGGCTTCGATCATCGGCGGGTTCGTGCTCGGCTATCTGGCTCTGCGCACGCGCAGCATCGTCTGGGGAATCGCACTCCACATCGCAGTTGCTGCGACGATGGACATCTCAGCGCTCGCGCGAAAGGGTTTCCTTTGGTGAGCAGAGCCGTGCGCGACCGGAAGTTCGTCTCTACAGTGTCCGCAGGAAACCGAGGAGTGCCTCGTTGAACTCCTGTGGCGCTTCCTGCTGGGTCCAATGGCCCGCACCTGGAATCATCACTTTGCCCCGGTAGTTCGGAAGCAGGTCGTTCATCGAGTCGACGTATTCCGGTCGACTGGCAATGACACCATCCTTCTCACCGCCAATGAAGAACGACGGCATGGACACTGTGGCCGCCGGAATGTCTTTCAACAACGCGTAGTTGGCATCGAGATTGCGGTACCAACTCACCGGTCCGAAGAAGCCGCTGTTCGTGAACTGCGCAACGTAGTGGTCGAGATCTTCTGCCGTCAGCCAGGACGGGAGGTGCTCGGGGACATCCTTGAACATGTCGAGGAACCCTGTTCCCTCCATCGGGGGAAATTCCGTCGGCATGCCTTTGTACATCTCACCCGATGCGCCCCAGAGGAACTGATGCATCGTGCGGCGTACATCTGCTTCGAGTTCGCGCTCGGCTGGACCGACTGGCTGGAAGTACAAGATGTAGAAGAAGCGATCACTCCACATCGCTTTCATGAGTTCGGTGGGTGGAGCAGGCCACGCGGTGTAGGGAACGCTGACACCGACGACGGCATCGACCCGAGTGGGATGCAGACGTGCGGCATCCCAGACGACCATTGCACCCCAATCGTGTCCGACGAAGGTTGCGGTTTCGTGATTCGTGGCGTCGAGCAGTGCAACGAGGTCACCGGTGAGATGGCTGATGCCGTATGCGTCGACGTTCTTGGGTGCGCTCGAGAATCCGTATCCGCGTTGGTCGGGAGCGATGACGTGGTATCCAGCGTCTGCAAGCACAGGAATCTGGTGACGCCACGAGTATGCGGATTCTGGAAAACCGTGACTCAGGATCACGCACGGCCCTGACGGATCGCCGGCCTCGGTCACTCGAAGGTCGACTTCGTTGACGTGGATCGTTCGTTGTTGCACAGTCGCA
>JBIIKC010000027.1:0-9228 GCA_044233375.1 Ilumatobacteraceae bacterium | reverse complement strand
CCAGGCGCCGATGTGTCACGAAGGAAGAGAACATGCCCGCAAAACCCCGCAGAGCCCGTAATTTCGGGGGTAGCTCCCAACATCAGAAGCTCATGTTGGCGAATCTGACCGCGTCCCTGATCGCTGCCGAGGCGATCGAGACAACCGAGGCCAAGGCCAAGGCATTGCGTCCGATCGCCGAGAAGCTGATCACCAAGGCCAAGAAGGCCAACGACGGTGACGCAGCGAGCATTCACCGGATCCGACAGATCCAGGGCTACCTGGGCGACAAGGAGATGACCCACAAGTTGGTCACCGACGTGGCGCCTCGCTACGCAGACCGTAACGGCGGCTATCTGCGCATTCTCAAGCTGGGTCCGCGTCAGGGTGACAATGCCCCGATGGCACGGATCGAACTCGTGTGACGAGACGAATCGTCACCGAATCCTCTGATGGGCCCGCCGTGAGGCGGGCTCGTCTGTTTGTGGCGTACGACGGCTCCCACTTTCATGGGTTTGCGGTCAATCCTGGAGTTCGAACAGTCGCCGGAGACATCTCCCAGGCTCTCGCCCGCATCGTCGGCGCTCCAGTCGAGATCACGGGGGCTGGTCGCACCGATGCGGGGGTTCACGCGTGGGGTCAGGTCGTCTCGGTTGATCTTCCGGAGTCCATCGACATCGAGAATCTGCCCCGTCGGCTGTCGAAGATGTGCGCACCCGGGGTGGTCGTCAGATCGGCTGAGTGGACCAGCCCCGATTTCGACGCTCGCTTCTCCGCCCTGTGGCGCCACTATCGCTATCTGGTCCTCAACGAGCCAATTGCCGATCCATTGCTCGAGCGCACGTCATGGTGGGTCTCTGCTCCCTTGGACCTGTCTCTCATGAGGCTGGCGTGTGATCCCCTGATCGGCGAACACGATTTCTCATCGTTCTGTCGCCGACCCCCGGAGGTCGTGACCGAGACCGGAGACATTCGGACCCCGAGTATGGTCCGACGGCTTCTTCAGGCGCACTGGACAGAGAAAATCAGCTCCAAAGGCCAGCGTTTGCTGTGGTTCGACATCCGTGCCACGGCTTTTTGCCATCAGATGGTCAGATCGATCGTGGGGACCCTTGTGGACGTCGGGTCGGGTCGGATCACTGCTGGAACGCTGCGTGGAATCCTCGCAGCCCGTGACCGAGGTCGAGCCGGCCAGGTCGCCCCGCCGCAGGGCCTGACTCTGTGGGAGGTGGGCTACGCATTCGATGCACCCGCGAACGCCCTGGAATTCGGGGACAAGTGAGGGTTTTCGGTCATTTTCTGCGGGGATCCCCGTATCATTTGCGAGTCCCTTCAGCCAGGTGATCTGTGTGAACGTGCCGGTGGCACGCAATTCGTTCGTGAAAGAAGTGAGCATGACTACGTATTCGCCCAAGGCAAGCGAGATCACTCGACAGTGGCACATCATCGATGCCCAAGGTCTCGTTCTCGGTCGTCTGTCGACCGAGGTGGCACGTGTGCTGCGCGGAAAGCACAAGCCGACCTTCGCTCCGCACATGGACACCGGTGATCACGTGATCGTGATCAACGCTGACAAGGTCGTTCTGACATCGGGTAAGGCCGATACGCACATGGTCCACAACTACTCGGGGTACCCGGGTGGATTGAAGAGCGAGACCTACGGCAGCCTGTTGCAGCGTCGTCCCGCAGATGCAATCCGTCGCACTGTGAGCGGCATGTTGCCCAAGGGCCCGCTCGGACGCCAGATGATCAAGAAGCTCAAGGTCTATGCAGGCCCGGAGCATCCCCACACCGCGCAGAATCCGTCTGTGCTCACCGTCGACCATGCCAAGGCTCGCTGAGCCAATTCACTGAGGTATCCACGATCATGACCAAGCCATTGACTCAGACCACAGGTCGTCGCAAGGAAGCCGTAGCGCGCGTGCGAGTTCGACCCGGAACCGGAAAGGTCACGGTCAACGGCAAGCCGCTCGACCAGTACTTCGCAACGACCACACAGCGAAATTCGGCTGTCGAGGCTCTGCGTGTCACCAACACTCTCGAACAGTACGACGTCGATGCAACCATCTTCGGCGGTGGAGTCAACGGCCAGTCCGGTGCGATGCGAATGGGTGTGGCCCGATCGCTCGTCGAGATCGATCCTGAGTTCCGGCCAACGCTCAAGAAAGCGGGACTGCTGACTCGCGACGCACGTCGCAAGGAGAGCAAGAAGTACGGCCTCAAGAAGGCCCGTAAGGCGCCGCAGTACACCAAGCGCTGACAGCGCTGGTGCCCGGGGGCGGATCAGATCGCGTGTCCGGTTTCGAGAGCGTCGATCCAACATTTGGAACAGACGGCGTGCGAGCGCGTGCGTTGTCGGTCCTCAGTCCCGAGTTCGCATTGCGTGTCGGAAGAGCCCTTGCTCGAATCCTTCCAGAGCGACGGATGGTCATTGCGCACGATCCTCGAGTGTCGGGACCACTCCTCGAGGCTGCAATCTGTGCGGGCCTTGCCGCCGAAGGCGTGGATGTCGAACTCTTGGGAATGCTTCCGACTCCAGCCGTAGCGGCAGTGTCGGCTCGTGAATCCGTTCCGGGGATCGTCATCACTGCATCGCACAACCCGTACACGGACAACGGCGTCAAGGTTTTCGCCGCCGGTGGACGGAAACTCTCCGATGACGTGCAGTCTGCCATCGAAGATGAGCTCGAGAGTCTGCGGACGGAGTCTGTGCATGTTGGGGATCAGCTCGGAGGTGACATCACCCGGCGAGTCGACTCGGTCGAGGAGTACGTCGACCATCTGGTGAGTCTCTTCGGTGAGGAAACTCTCGCGGGTATGCGCATCGCCATCGATACGGCGAACGGTGCAATGAGCATCGTTGCACCGGCGGTTCTCACCCGACTGGGCGCCGATGTCGTGGTGCTCAACGATGCGCCAACTGGGCTCAACATCAACGATGGTTGCGGTGCGACGGCCCCACAGTCTCTGTGCGAGTTCGTGGCCGAGGCCCATGATGGTCTCGACGTCGACATTGCGTTCGCATTCGATGGTGACGGAGACAGAGTCATCGCTGTCGACGAGAACGGCGAGATCGTCGACGGTGATCGCCTGATCGCCCTGTCCGCGCTCGAGAGGTTGGGGTCGGGCACGCTGATCGGGGACACCGTTGTCGTGACGGTGATGACCAATCTTGGGTTTCATCGGGCAATGCATGATGCGGGGATCCAGGTGGTGACGACCTCGGTCGGCGACCGCAGTGTCCTTCACGAGATGGAGTCGAACGGCTTCGTCATCGGCGGCGAACAGAGCGGTCACATCATCCATCGCGATCTCGCCACGACCGGTGACGGTTTGCTTGCAGCGATCGTTCTGGCGCGAATGGTACGCCGAGAACGCGCAGTCAGCGGTCGCCCCTTCTCAGCCATTGCCTCAGCGGTGATGAAAACTGTCCCTCAGATCTTGCGGGCGGTTCCGGTGACGACGAGACCGAACGATGTCGAAGCGGACCTCGCCGAGAGTCTGGGAACCGCCCGAGCCCGCTTGGGCGAACGGGGTCGGATTCTCGTGCGCATGAGCGGAACGGAGCCTGTCGTACGGGTCATGGTCGAAGCGGACGATGCCGGCCTCGCGGAAGAGATCACCCAGGAACTGGTTTCTGCGGTCGTTTCTCGTTGGGGCCGGCGGGAACCGGCACCCTGACATCGGTCGGTAGCCTGACCCCATGTGCGGCATCGTCGCTTTGGTGAGTCGTCCGTCGACTCGACCGGCACCATCGAACGAGGCCATCGTCGGCCTCCTCGATGACGCCGTTGCGGCGGGAGACGACTTCGATACGTCCTTGCGCCTTCTTCACCGGGTGAACGACGAGTTGAAGGGAGTTCCCGGACTGCAGGCTCTCCTGACGTCCCCGCTTGCCGGAGCCATCGCCGATCGCCTTGCTCGGATTCATGCTCGAATCGAGGCGGCCGATGCCCAACTCGAAGACACATCGATCGATCTGGAGTCGATCGAAAAGATCGCACAACGGATCATTGCGATGCGGGACGTCCTGTGGTCGATCGGTCGTGACCGCATTCGAACCGCTGAGGCCGTTGCTGGTCTCCTTGCTGCGTCCGGTCGATCCGCAGGACCTGCCGACGTGGCGCTCAGCGGCTACCTCTTGATCCAACAGTCTCTGTCAGCAATCGACCGTCTCGAGGTGCGTGGACGGGACTCGGCAGGCATTCATCTCTTCGTCTGGAATCATGGCCTCGACGAGAACGATCCCGACGTTCGCAAAGAACTCGATGGGGAGCGGAGCGATCCTCTGTTCCAATCGGGTGCAGTTCGGATGGTGGACGGTGTTCTCTCCTTCGTCTACAAGGCGGCTGCGGAAATCGGCGAACTCGGAGACAATACGCGGGCCATACGCCGAGCCATCGAGAGGGACATGCTTCTGCACCGGGCTCTGTCCTCTCCGCGCGCCCAGGTCTCACTTCTTGGACACACTCGATGGGCGAGTGTCGGAATCATCTCCGAACCGAACGCGCATCCCGTCAACAGCGAACGACTACCCGCTCAGCAGGTCGAGACGAAATCGCACGATCCCTACGTGATCGCTGCACTCAATGGAGATGTGGACAATCATGAGGATCTCCGGCTCGAGTACTCGCTCGAGTTCCCTGGACAGATCACCACCGATGCCAAGGTCATACCTGCGTTGATCGACATCCACACATCGCGTAGTGGAGACCTCGTCGAGGGATACCGGCGAAGCGTGTCCTCCTTCGAGGGTTCGGTGGCGATCGGGGCGGTATCGAGTCAGAGGCCCGACGTCCTTCTCGTCTCATTGCGGGGAAGCGGACAGGGTCTGTTCATCGGTATCGCAGAAGACAGCTTCATCGTGGCGAGCGAGCCGTATGGGGTCGTCGAAGAAACCTCGACATATCTGCGTATGGATGGCGAAGGCAGCAATGGCTCTGCAGAGGCGCCCTCCGGACAGATCATCGTTCTCGATGGCTCTCGTGCAGGTGAGCTATCGGGCCTGAAGCGTCTCGCATTCGATGGACGTGAACTTCCCGTCGACCCAGCCGAGTTCGTCCGAGCCGAAGTCACGACGCGAGACATCGATCGCGGCGATGCACCCCACTTCTTGCTCAAGGAGATTTCTGAGGCTCCCGAAAGTTTCCGCAAGACGATCCGCGGCCGAATCGTCGAGAGCGACGGTCGACTGCAAGCTGTGGTCGGTTCTCGGGGACTGAGTGACGACATTCGAGCTGATCTTGCAAGTGGGAGACTCACCAAAGTTCGCGTGATCGGTCAAGGTACTGCAGCTGTTGCCGGTCGGAGTTGCGCCTCGATTCTCGAAGAGTTGTGCGATGGACGGCTCGATATCGACGCCTTGACCGCAACGGAGTTGTCGGGCTTTCATTTGACTGCGGATATGAGCGACACTTTGGTGGTCGCGGTGAGTCAGAGTGGAACCACCACTGACACCAACAGGACCGTGGACCTGGCGCGATCACGCGGAGCCAAGGTTGTGGCAATCGTGAACCGTCGGGGAAGCGACCTGTGCGAAAAGGCCGACTCGGTGATCTTCACCAGTGACGGGCGTGATGTCGAAATGAGCGTCGCATCCACCAAGGCCTTCTATGCGCAGGTTGCTGCAGGTGTCTTGTTGGCATGCGTGGTCAGTGAGGCGGCTGGTATCGGCAGCTCTCAGCGCCGACACGAATTGCTCGCATGTATGCGCGACATCCCCGCTGCCATGCGACAGCTTCTTGCGACCCGGGATGCGATTGGTGACATCGCTCGACGCCATGCCCCCTCGAAGAGATATTGGGCCGTGGTCGGTAACGGTCCGAATTCGATCGCTGCCCACGAGATTCGAATCAAGTTGAGCGAACTGTGCTACAAGAGCATCTCTTGTGACATCACCGAAGACAAGAAACACATCGACCTTTCGAGCGAGCCTCTCATCTTGGTGTGCGCTGCTGGATTGCGGGGCAGTACGGCAGACGATGTCGCCAAGGAAGTCGCGATCTATCGTGCTCACAAGGCCACACCGATCGTGATCGCGCACGACGCAAGCCAGAGATATTCTCATGCCGTCGCCGTTCTTGAAGTCCCCGATGTGGATCCTTCTCTTGCATTCTTGATGAGCGCAATGGTTGGGCACGTATTCGGCTACGAAGCCGCGCGGGCCATCGATGATCTTGCGCTCCCGCTGCGAGAAGCGCGCGAGGTTGTCGAAAATGCGGTGACTCGGCACCGCGCGGCCGACGGGGTTCTGCGAGAGGTTCGCTCCGGAATCGTCGTTCCTTGGGAGCGTTTCGGCGACTCCTTGCGTTCCGGTCAGTTCGACGGTCATCTCGAAGCAAGCACTGCGCTACGCGTCGATTCGATGTTGCGCATTCTTGCCATGGAAAGTTCTTCGGAAGCCTCAATCGAGCGTTTCCAAGCAGAGACCGGAAAGATCGGGACACCGGGAGCCGTCCTCGACGATCTGACCGAGGCCTTGACGAGGGCAATCGAAGAGTTGACGAGACCGATCGATGCCATCAAACATCAGGCCAAGACGGTGACCGTGGGTATCAGCCGCAGTGACGAAGGCGTCATGGACCGAAATCTGGTGCGAGAGATCTTGGAGATCGGGGTCAGCCGGGATGTGCTCGGATATCGCACTTTGAAAGTTCTTGCGGCGCTCGATCCTGCAGTCGCCGAAATCCTCGGGTTCACGCGCTAT
This sequence comes from Ilumatobacteraceae bacterium, assembly GCA_044233375.1. Classification (GTDB taxonomy): domain Bacteria; phylum Actinomycetota; class Acidimicrobiia; order Acidimicrobiales; family Ilumatobacteraceae; genus Casp-actino8. The sequence goes on along the minus strand of JBIIKC010000027.1, from coordinate 2,543 downwards.
CGCATCGAGGGTGAGCCGAAGTCCGGTACGGCCATGGTGAACGTCGTCGACCGAGGCGGAGTTTCGCTCGGTCTGAAGAGTCGCGCAGAAGAACCGACTCTGCTCGTTGGAACCAAGCGTCATGTTGCTGTCGAGCACGAGGTACTCGTGGCGCGGGGTCGCGCAGATGACCGAACGGTGATCCTCGTCCCAGAGGTCAAGGGCGGTCACACCGTCGGTGTGACACTGCTCCATGTTCGATTCCACAGCATTCTCGATCCTGCGATCATGCGTCCCGTGCTCCAGGAGTACGACCGACGTTACGACAGGCTCGTGGACTGGGTTCTCGAAACCGAGGGCGAGATGGACGACTCCCTTCTCGGACGGGTTCCCGTTGGTGATCTGCTCATCCTGCCGATCAGCGATGTCGCCAATCGTTGGCGCTCTCCATCGTGAGTGACCGGGTAGTGGCGACATCGGTCATCGGAATCGGTGTCGATGCAGTGGACATCGATCGTTTTGCGAAGATGCTCGAGCGCACCCCATCGACACGCGACCGGATCTTCACGATCGAAGAAAAGAACTACGCCGCTCAGTTCGCGAATCCCGTTCCGAATCTCGCAGTGAGGTTCGCGGCCAGGGAAGCGACGATGAAGGCTCTCGGGGTCGGACTCGGATCGTTCGATTTGCAGGATGTCTGGATTCGCAACGAGGCGTCAGGTCAACCGATCCTCGAGGTCGAAGGCTCAGCACGCGAGCTTGCTCGGGAGGCGGGGATCACTCGTTGGAGTGTTTCCCTGACCCACACAGCGACCATTGCCATTGCCTATGTGGTTGCGAGCGGTGTGCCGAGGACTTCTCCTGAGGTGGTCGTGTGAGAGCAATCATCAATCCCAGACAGATGAGGGTCATCGATGCCGAGGCAGTTTCGGCGGGGTTGTCTCTCGACGTTCTCATTCATCGTGCTGGTGAGGCGGTGGCGCGCATTGCGCGTCGAATGATGGGAGGGGTGTACGGCAGAACTGTGGTGCTCGTCGTCGGCAGGGGAAACAACGGTGCAGACGGTCGATGGGCGGGAAGACTTCTCGCCGATCGCGGAGTGCGCGTGCACGTCCTCGAAGCGGACAAGATGCCACTGCGCCTTCCCAAGTGCGATCTGATCATCGATGCTGCCTATGGAACCGGGTTCCGAGGAGAGTGGAGCCCGCCGTCGACTCGTGGAATCCCCGTGCTGGCAGTGGACATCCCGTCAGGACTCGATGGGTTGACGGGGCGAGCGGGTCCTCATGTCTGGAAGGCCGACCGAACCGCGACCTTCGTCGCTCTCAAACCAGGCTTGTTGTTCGGCCAGGGTCCTGCGGTCAGCGGAGAGATCGAAGTCGTCGACATCGGTATCAATCTCGGTCGCGATTCGGTCGACACGAACCAGGTCGAAGAGTCGGACATCTCGAATTGGCTGCCGAAACGACCCGTGGGCGCACACAAATGGAACGCAGCCGTCTTCGTTCTCGCCGGAAGTCCGATGATGATGGGGGCCGCACATCTGGTCTGTCGAGCAGCGATGAGAATGAGCGCCGGAATCGTTCATGCTGCGACACCTGGCATCGGGAACGGAAAGTCGTTGCCGACGGAGATCGTCGGTCGATCGCTCCCACTTCTCGGTTGGGCAAGTGAAGTGGTCGCAGACTCCGAACGTTTCCAGTCCATCGTGGTCGGCCCTGGGCTCGGACGAGACGATTCGACAGCGACTGAGACCCGCCGAGTGATCAGCCAGGCTCAGATCCCAATGGTCGTGGACGGGGACGGACTCTTCTGTGTGAGTTGGGGCGGTGAAGGGGCGCGGGACATCATCCGGTCTCGGGCTGCGGCGACTGTGGTCACGCCTCATGATGGTGAATACGCCATGCTGCTCGGAGACAAGCCGTCCCCGGATCGCCTGGCGAGCGCACGGCGAATGGCGATCGATCTGAACTGTGTCTGTCTCTTGAAGGGTCCGACCACAGTGGTTGCTGAACCTTCCGGCGAGGCGTTGGTGATCAGCAACGCGGATCAAAGACTTGCAACAGCAGGTAGCGGTGACGTGCTGGCTGGAATGATCGGGGCGCTCCTGGCTCGCGGAGTGCAACCGTTCCACGCTGCTGCAACAGCTGCTTGGATCCATGGACGTGCTGCATCTCTCTTCCCTCATGAGGAAGGTTTGATTGCGTCCGATGTCGTGGACCTCATTCCTCGAGCGGTGTCAGAGACGAGTCGTGCGTGAGCATCTCATCTGATTCGAGTCGGAGTCTCGGTCGTTCGAAAAGGTCAGCACACATCGAAATCGATCTTGGTGCAATTGCGCACAACGTTGCGACACTCTCGGCGCAAGTGGCACCGTCGCGTTTCATGGCTGTTGTCAAAGCTGATGCTTACGGACATGGTGCTGTGCCCATTGCGGAGGTGGCACTGGCATCAGGTGCCGACTGTTTGGCTGTTGCGCTCGTCCAAGAAGGTATCGAACTGAGAAGAGCAGGCATCGAGGCTCCCATTCTCGTTCTCTCGGAGCAGCCCGATAGCCAGATCGG
>JBIIKC010000035.1:0-8459 GCA_044233375.1 Ilumatobacteraceae bacterium | reverse complement strand
TACCGCCTCGGAGTACGTGATCGGGACTTTGACCGTCAGATTCTGACCGTCTCTGCCGAACACCGGGTGCGGAGAGACTCGACAGATGATGAACAGGTCTCCACTCGGTCCGCCATTGCGTCCCGGAGTTCCCTTGCCCTGCAGGCGGATGCGCTGACCATCGGCAACGCCCGACGGAACACGCACCTTGACCTCGCGATTTCGCTTCTCGATGCCGGTTCCGCGGCACGAGCCACATGGATCTTCGATGATCGAACCAGAGCCGCCACAGCGCGAGCACGGTGAAGAGAACGAGAAGAATCCCTGATTGTCGTCGACTTGACCTCGACCGGAACATTGCGAGCACATCACCGGCGACGACCCCGGTCGCGCACCCGTGCCCTGACAAGTCGTGCAGCGTGCGTCACTCGTCAGATGAACGGTCGTCGTGACTCCACGGACTGCGTCGACGAAATCGAGTGCGAGTGAAGCCTCGAGATCGGAGCCGCGACGCGGACCGACGCCGCTGGCAGCACCGCCTCGAGCTCGTCCGCCGGTGAACATGCGGAAGATGTCGTCGAAAGCACCGCCGTCACCAGTCGTGAATCGTGTGCCGCCTCCGCCCATCATCGGACCGAGTCGTCGGACCTCGTCGTATTCCTGTCGCTTCGTCTCGTCCGACAGCACGTCGTACGCGGTCGAGATCTCCTTGAAGCGCTCTTCGGCAGCTGCGTCACCAGGCTTTGCGTCCGGGTGATTCTCACGCGCGAGTTTGCGGTAGGCCTTCGTGATGTCTTTTGCGGAGGCATCCTTCGGAACTCCGAGCACGGCGTAATAGTCCTTTTCGTACCACTCGCGTTGTGCTGTCATCGGAGTTCCACCTTCTCGCTGATCCTCAGCCGCGCACCTTGACCATGGCCGCGCGCAGAACGCGTCCCTTCCACAGGTAACCCGTGCGCAGAACGTCGACAACGACTGTGCCGCCGTCCGCGTCTCCCTGCTCATGCATCACGGCTTCGGCGTGCTCGGGGTCGAACGGCTTCCCGTCCAGATCCATGACTTCGAGTCCTTGTTTCTTCAACTCGCCCAACAACAAGTTGAACAATGGTTCGACTTGTTGCGGGTGCGCGACGAATGCCGCCTCACAAGCATCGAGAACCGGCAGGAGAGATTCAGCGATCCGACCAGTCGCACGATCGATGTCATCGGACGTCTGTGCGGTCACTCGCTTGCGATAGTTCTCGAAATCGGCCTGCAGTCGCTGCGCGATGTCGCGGAACGAATCGCGTTCCGCGAGCAGCGCCACCACATCGACGTCTTCGAGTCGAGCACCGTCATCTGGAGACGGTGAGAAAGCCTGTTCGACCGGGTCCGAGTTCTCCACACCGCTGTCAGCGTGGTCGATCCCCGGTTCGCGAACAGGATCTTCGTTCACGTCTGTCTTCGCGTCATTGTCCATTTTTCAGCACGCCTTCGTGATCGACGTCGCCGTCAGTTGTCCGCGTCGACGATCTCGGCGTCGACTATTTCGTCGTCGTTGACATCCGAGGTCTGACCGGAAGCCGAACTACCAGCAGCATTCGCATCTCGTGCAGCTGCCTCGTAGAGCTTCTGACTGAACGCCTGACTTGCGGTCATCAACGTTTCCGTTGCTTCCTTGATCGCAGCTGTGTCGCTTCCTTCGAGGGCCTTCTTCAGATTCGCCAACGGCTCTTCGACCGCAGCCTTCTCTTCAGCGGACACCTTGTCACCCTGATCGCGCAGGACCTTCTCGGTTTGGTACACGAGCGAGTCCGCGTTGTTGCGGATCTCGGCTTCGTCACGCCGCTTGCGATCCTCTTCTGCATGCGCTTCGGCATCCTTGACCATTTGGTCGATGTCGTCCTTCGACAGTGTCGACTGTCCGGAGATCGTCATCGATTGCTCCTTGTTGGTCGCACGATCCTTGGCACTGACATGCACGATGCCGTTCGCGTCGATGTCGAAGGTGACTTCGATCTGCGGGACACCGCGCGGTGCAGGAGGAAGATCGACGAGCTGGAACTTGCCGAGCGTCTTGTTGTACGACGCCATTTCACGCTCACCCTGCAGAACATGGATCTCGACGGAAGGCTGCATGTCTTCAGCAGTCGTGAAGACTTCGGTGCGCTTTGTCGGGATCGTCGTGTTGCGCTCGATGAGCTTGGTCATGACCCCGCCCTTCGTCTCGATACCGAGTGACAGCGGCGTCACGTCGAGCAGAAGCACATCCTTGACGTCGCCCTTCAGAACTCCGGCCTGGACCGCAGCGCCAATGGCCACGACCTCATCGGGGTTGACGGTCTTGTTCGGCTCTTTACCCGTGAGAGACAGCACGAGGTCCTGGACTGCCGGCATACGAGTCGAGCCGCCGACGAGGATCACGTGGTTGATCTGACCCTTGGTGAGACCCGCATCTTTGATCGCCTGCTCGAAGGGAATACGACAGCGCTCGATGAGGTCGGCCGTCATCTCTTGGAACTTCGCGCGTGTCAGCGTCTCGTCGAGGTGGAGCGGTCCTTCGGGTGTTGCCGTGATGAAGGGCAGATTGATCTGGGTCTGCTGCACCTGGCTGAGTTCGATCTTCGCCTTCTCGGCTGCTTCCTTGAGACGCTGAGTGGCCATGCGGTCGTTCGCTAGATCGACACCATGGGCGGCTTTGAACTGATTGACGAGCCAGTCGATGATGCGCTGGTCCCAATCGTCACCACCGAGCACGGTGTCACCGTGTGTGCTCTTGACTTCGAAGACGCCATCGCCGATTTCGAGTACCGACACGTCGAAGGTTCCACCACCGAGGTCGAAGACGAGAACGGTCTCATCGGCATCGCCCTTGTCGAGTCCGTATGCGAGAGCGGCTGCAGTCGGCTCGTTGATGATGCGCAGTACTTCGAGACCTGCGATCTGTCCGGCTTCCTTGGTCGCAGTTCGCTGAGCATCGTCGAAATACGCGGGGACGGTGATGACGGCCTGCGTCACGGTGTCGCCGAGATAGGCCTCGGCATCGCGCTTCAACTTCATCAACGTGCGGGCACTGATCTCCTGGGGGGAGTACTGCTTGCCGTCGATGTCTTCGCTCCGCCAGGTCGTACCCATGTGGCGCTTGATCGAACGGAAAGTGCGATCAGGGTTGGTGATGGCCTGACGCTTGGCGACCTCGCCGACGAGGACTTCGCCAGCCTTCGAAAAGGCCACGACTGATGGGGTCGTACGCGAACCCTCGGAATTGGGGATGACGACGGGTTCGCCGGCCTCGAGGACCGACACGACGGAGTTGGTGGTACCGAGATCGATTCCGACTGCCTTGGCCATGATGAAAACCTCTGATGTGTGCTGCCGGACTTCGTCCGGAGGTGGGTGGAAATCTGTGTGGCGAGCAAAGGTTGCGTCGCTGTGTGTCAAGATAACGACCGCTCGAGTTATCCACAACCTGCCTTTCCACAATCTTTAGTCACTGTGACTCAAGTCTTGAAGGCCTCAGGCTTCCTGGGGACCGTGAACCGCCGAATCCGCGAACTATCCAAATCCGCGAACTATGTAGATCGGTCGACTCGTACCTCGAGCACTGAGTCAGCCGTCCGCAACGGACAGAATGTGCCCATGAGCGCACACGATCTCGTCATCAGGAACGCCTCTCTCGTGGACGGCACCGGCGCACCCCCTCGTCATGCCGACATCGCTGTCACGGGATCGACGATCACTGAAGTCGCACCGGCGATCTCCGGCAAGGGAACTCGGGAGATCGATGCCGACGGCCTCGTCGTCACTCCCGGCTTCGTCGACATCCACACCCATTTCGATGGCCAGGCCACATGGGATCCGGTACTCGCTCCATCGAGTATCCACGGCGTCACCTCCATCGTCATGGGCAATTGCGGCGTCGGCTTCGCCCCTGCTCTTCCCACGCCGGAACAGCACGACTGGCTGATCGGCATGCTCGAGGGTGTCGAAGACATTCCGGGAACCGCTCTCGCCGAAGGACTCGCATGGGATTGGGAGACATTTCCGGAGTACCTCGATGCACTCGACCGGCGTGAGTACGCAATCGACGTCGCAACCCAAGTCGCACACGCGCCACTGCGTGCATACGTGATGGGCGAGCGTGGCGCCGATCCCAACGAAGCACCGACCATCGACGAACTTCAACGCATGGCCGACCTGGTCAAGGAAGGAATCCTTGCCGGCGCCCTCGGATTCAGCACGAGTCGTACCTACATCCACCGCACCCGTGACGGAGCATTTCTCGGGACACGTTTTTCATCGGCGGACGAGCTGCTCGCTCTGAGTTCAGCGATGGCCGAGACCGGCCGCGGTGTCGTGCAGCTGATCTCCGATGCGTACCAGAACGATGACCACGAGTTCGCAGTCGCAGAAATGAAGTTGATGGAGGAGCTCGTCCGTCGAACCGGGCGCCCTCTCAGCATGACCGTTCAGCAGCCCGAACCTCTCCCCGATCGCTGGCGAGAAATGGGTGAGTGGGTCGATGCCGGAGTGAACAAAGGCCTTCCCCTTGCGACTCAGGTCGCAGTTCGGCCGATCGGAGTTCTCCAAGGTCTCACAGCAACCGTCAATCCGTTGCTCATCTGCCCGAGCTACGTGGAGATCGCCGGCAAGCCGCTCGCCGAGATCGTCGTTGCACTTCGAGATCCGGAACGGCGGGCGCGCATCGTTGCCGAACATCCCGTCGCTGTCGAACGTATGGAGGGTCTCGCCGGAGAGATGTTCGGTGGGTTCCACAAGTTGTACCCGATGGAGAATCCGGTCGACTACGAGCCGGCTCCGAGCGACTCCGTTGCGGCCAGGGCAGCGGCACGGGGCCTGCCCGTCATCGAATTTCTCATCGAATTGCTGATCGAAGACGATGGCAATCGTCTGCTCTACATGCCCTTGTTCAACTTCGCCAAAGGCAATCTCGACGACGTCCGCGAGATGCTGCTGCGCAAGAACGCTGTCATCGGTTTGTCCGACGCAGGTGCACACTGCGGTGCCATCAGCGATGGAAGCGCCACGACGACGGCACTCGCACTGTGGACCAAAGATCGGACACGCGGCGAGAAACTCCCTCTCGAGTTCATGGTCAATCACATCACACAGCGAACCGCACACCACGTCGGGCTCCACGACCGCGGTGTGATCGCCCCGGGCTATCGAGCCGACATCAACGTCATCGACATGAACGTCCTCGGCACTCCCCCGCCGCGCATCGTGTACGACCTGCCTGCAGGCGGTCGGCGACTGATGCAGACCGCAACCGGCTACCGCTACACGATCAAGAACGGCATGGTGTCGTTCGTCGACGGCGAGCACACAGGTTCACTGCTCGGCTCGCTGGTTCGCGGATCTCGTCCTGCTCCTCGTTGACGACGACACCCAACCGATTCGATCGGACGATCACGTCCACGTCGTTCACACGTCTTCGACGTCGTGGTCGCCCGCTTGCACCTGACGTGCATACGCGCCGTGAAGATGCATCAACTCGTCGTGAGTCCCTTGTTCGACGATGCGCCCCTCATCGATCACCACGATGCGATCCGCATCGCGAATCGTCGACAAACGATGGGCGATGACGATGGCTGTGCGACCGGTCATGGCATCGTCGAGCGCATCTTGTACGAGGACTTCGTTCTCGTTGTCGAGATGACTGGTGGCTTCGTCGAGAATCATCACAGCGGGATTCTTGAGCAGAAGTCGGGCAATGGCGAGGCGTTGCTTTTCGCCTCCCGACAGTCGATATCCGCGCTCGCCGACGACCGTCGCATACCCGTCGGGAAGTGCGGCTATCGCATCATGAATGCGGGCAGCCCGACATGCGGCGATGATTTCATCAGTGGTTGCATCAGGTTTCGCATATCGCAGATTGGACTCCATGCTCTCGTGGAACAGATGGGGATCCTGCGAGACGACGCCGATGGCCCTGCGCAACGAGGTACCCGTGAGATGGCGTACATCGTGCCCGTCGATGCGAATGGCACCATCCGTCACGTCGTACAACCGGGGAACGAGGGAGGCCAAAGTGCTCTTTCCCGAACCCGATGCACCCACGATGGCGACGGTCTCGCCGGCTTCGACAACGAGTGAGATGTCTCTCAACACGTCCACATCGGGATCGGACAGAGCCGCGCCCGGAGTTTCGAGCGATGCAACCGACACCGCCGAGGACGGCGGATATCGGAACGTCACATGATCGAATTCGATGCGACCCTTCGGCGACACGAGATCGACTGCACCCGGTGAGTCGACGATCGAAACAGGTGCGTCGAGAACCTCGAACACACGCTCGAAACTGACGAAAGACGTGAGCAGGTCGACGCGGGCATTCGTGAGACCGGTGAGGGGCTGGTACACGCGAGCCACGAGTGTCGCCATTGCAACGAGAGTTCCCGACGTCAGGGTCGCGGAGACGACGAGCTGCGCACCGATTCCGTAGACCGCGACGGCACCGAGCGCGCCGACGAGTCCGAGGGCGACGAAGAACACTCTGCCGTACAGAGCCGAACGGATCCCGGTGTCGCGCACTCGGGCAGCGCGTGACGAGAACGCGCCGACTTCACTCTCATGGCGACCGAACAACTTCACGAGCAAGGCTCCTGAAACGTTGAACCTCTCGCTCATCTGGGTGTTCATCTCGGCATTGAGAGACATCTGCTCACGGGCGATCACCTGGAGTTTGCGACCGACTCGCTTGGCTGGAACGATGAACACCGGCAAAACGATGAGCGAGAGCAGTGTGAGCCGCCATTCGAGGGCGAACATTGCCGCCAAAGTCGTGATGAGAACGACGACGTTGCTGACGACACTTCCCAGCGTCGAAGTCACAGCCGTCTGAGCGCCGATCACGTCATTGTTCAAACGGCTGATCAGGGCTCCGGTCTGCGTGCGGGTGAAGAACGCAACCGGCATCTGTTGGACCTTGTCGAAAAGAGCGACTCGCAAGTCGTAGATCAAACCCTCGCCGATACGCGCCGAGAACCACCTCTGAGCGATTGCCAAGAGAGCGTCGACAAAGGCGGCCCCCACGGCAATTGCTGCCAATCCCCAGATCAGACTCCGATCCCCGCGTGGAATGGCATCGTCGATGATGGCGCGAAACACGAAGGGAGGAACGAGCGCCAATGAGGCCGCAAGGAGGATTGCCGTGAGGAATCCCGCGATGCTCGTCCGGTACGGATGTGCGAACGTCCATGCCCGGCGCACCGCTGAGCGCTGCAACCGACGACCGCTCACCGCCTTCGAATCCCCCGGCAACATCATGTGGGGGTGCATTTGCATGATGCCGAGACTACCGATGACCCGCATACGCTGTTCGGCGTGACCCAGACCTGGCGACGTCTCCCGTCGATCGCGCTCGTATTCGCCATCTCCGCGTGCAGTTCGGCACAAGGAGACGGCGCTGCCGAATCGACGACCACCTCATCTCTTGCTGCATCGACGACAACTGTTGCCGAACCCAGCGATCCGTTCTCCACGGACAAGTTCTTGCCACCGAAGATCTTCTGGGACGAATGCGGCGAAAACCGCGACTGCGGATTCATCGATGTTCCCATCGACTACTCGGATCGCGACTCCGCAACCACATCGCTCTACATCGTGCGACACCGCGCTCTGCAGACCGCGTCGCGCATCGGCGTTCTTCTCGTCAATCCAGGAGGCCCAGGGTTCGGCGGTTCGTACCTGGCGGAACGAGCGCGCAATGTCTACGACGAAGACATCGTCAACTCTTTCGACATCGTTGGTTGGGATCCACGCGGCACGGGCCGATCGATCCCCGCGATCGATTGCATCGACGACTACGACGAGTTCTACACCGGCGACGACATCACTCCCGATGACGAAGTCGAACGTCAAGCCATTCTCGATTCCCAAGAGGGCTTCACAGAGCGCTGTTTCGATCGCAGCGGCACGATCCTGCCCCATTCCGGTACGAACAACTCCGCCCGCGACATGGAGATGATCCGCCGGGCGCTCGGCGAGGAGCAGATCACGTACTTCGGCTTCTCCTACGGATCGGAACTCGGAGCCGTTTGGGCAACCTTGTACCCGAACACCGTGCGCGCCGCGGTCTTCGATGGGGCGGCAGATCCGAACGTCGACAACGAAGAGCAGATCGCGAAGCAGCATGTCGGCTTCGAATCGGCGATCACGGTGTTCCTCAAGCAGTGCGCAGCCGACTCGTCGTGCAAATTCCACAATGGCGGAAATGCCGAGGCGGCATTCGATGAACTGATGCTCGGACTCGATGAGACACCGATCCCGACCGTCGAAGGCCGGCCGAATCTCACCCGGGGAATGGCATTGACCGCCGTAGCGCAAGCGATGTACAGCGACGAATTGTGGGACGCTCTCGCCGGCGCCCTCACCCAGGCTCAAAAGGGCGACGGTGCATCGATGCTCGAGATCTTCGACTCCTATTTCCGACGCCAGCCTGACGGCACGTACTCGAACGAAATCGAAGCATTCCTCAA
>JBIIKC010000036.1:0-8329 GCA_044233375.1 Ilumatobacteraceae bacterium | reverse complement strand
CCAACGGCATAGATCGCGTCGGCAACTCCGCAGTCGTTCATGATCTCCATGGCGCGTTGATTCAACACATGGGCCTTTGGGAGAACTGATGTCGTCGGAAGAGAACTCACCAACAGAGTGTCGATCCCCATCGTCGACATCAACATCGACGCCGTGAGACCGGCCCCGCCCCCGCCCACGATCAAGACAGGTACCTTTTCCACCTCCTCCGATGACTGCCCTGCAAGAGGCATTTCCGGGCGAACTCCTCGATCATCCGTAGCACCCCAGCGCTTGTACATTCCCCCGCTCCTCATGGTTTACTTGCCATATGTCAAGAAACGCTACTCCCGTCGATGGACCTACGGTGCTCGTCGTCGGTGGCGGCCCGGTCGGGGTGACGCTGTCGATCGCATTGTCCAACTACGGAATCGACAGCCTCATCCTCGAGAAGGACATCGGCCTCCATCCGCTTCCACGCGCCATTCTGATCGACGCGGAAGCTCACCGCAGCCTGATCCAACACGATGTCGGCAACGGACTCGAAGAACTCCTCACACCCATGCGAACAGCCGAGTACGTCGATGCTCACGGAAATCGCCTTGCCGGTCAGGATCTCGACAGCCTCCGCGTGTACGGGGGGCTCCCCTCCTCGAGCGTTCACTTTCAGCCGGAATTGGAGCAGCACCTGCGACACCATGCCGTTCGCAATGGTGTCCGGCTCCTCGAGGGATCGTCGGCTCGGTCCATGTCCGTTGGCAGAAACGGTGACGGTGTTTCAGTCACCACCGACGATGGTCGAACGTACTCGGGTCGGTATCTCGTCGGATGCGATGGCGCGTCGTCGACGGTGCGCCGTCAATTGGAAATCGGACGAGAGGACCTCGGCTTCGACCAGGACTGGCTCGTTGTCGACGTCGAAGTTCATGATCGCGCCACATGCGGACTTCCGGACGTCGCCCAGCAGGTCTGTGATCCGATTCGTCCAACGACCTTCTTGAGCGGCCACGGGCGACGTTTTCGCTGGGAGTTCCAAATCCAACCCGATGAGGACCCCACCGAGATGAACACACCCGAACGGGTCTGGGGACTGCTCTCCAAATGGATCACCACCGACTCGGCCGACTTGATTCGTTCAGCCTCGTACAAGTTTCATGCAGGCGTTGCAACCACCTGGCGAGTCGGCCCCGTCATGTTGGCAGGCGATGCCGCCCATCAAATGCCGCCATTCATGGGACAAGGACTCAACAGCGGGATGCGCGATGCATTCAACCTCGCCTGGAAATTGAAGTGGGTCACTGCGGGATGGGCCGGGGAGGGACTCCTCGATACGTATTCGACCGAAAGAATCGAGCACTCTCGTACCACCGTCGAACATTCGGTCGATGCCGGACTCCTCATCGATCAATATTCCGGACGCCAGAGCCATGGAATCGCCCCACGGGATGGTTACGGCTCACGGCGTGAGAGAGCGCGATTCACGAACGGAGCAGTTGCCGGCAACCATCCGCGCGTCGGGACATTCTTCAACTCATGGCACGACTTGGCGCCGCACATCCCGATCGGAGCGGACATGGTCCTCGTGTCCAGTACGTCGAAATCCCCTGCGATCCCGCCGTGGAAGGGACCGTGGAGCACCGCGCGCCTCGAGCGTGACAAAACATTTGGAATGGACCATGTCGTCGTGCGACCGGACGGCTGCATCGCCGCGGCGTGCGCTGAGAGCGAGTTGGATGGAGTTCTCGACTCGCTCGCACGAGCCATGGACGCCCGATGACTCTCCTCAGGGGCGAGTCCTCATGCCGTCGATGATGACCCGAACCATTTCGTCGCAATATCGTTCCTCATCGATCGGTCCGTCGATCTTGTCGAACTTCTGCGACAAGGCCCGAAGACTGAACGCCCCGATCGCACCCGATAGGAGCATCAGAACTGAACGATCGGACAGTGACTGCATCCGTCCCTCAGCAGCGAGGCGACCAATGAGTGCCCTCGTGGGGCGCATGGCCGGTTCAATGAAATCCTTGAAGATGTGCGTCAATATCGGCGACGGATGAACTCCAACATTGTTGATCAACCTCGAAAGATGGGGTCGTCGACGAGAAGCCAGCATGAAAGCTCGGAATCTGACATGCAGTTCCTCGAACGGGTCTGCGGGGAGTGGACGCTCACCGACGATGCCATTGATCTCAGCAAGGAGTCTGCCGAAACCCTGATTGACCGCATCGAGATAGAGCTGTTCCTTGGTGCCGAATCTCTGGTTGATGGTTCCGTGGCTCAAACCGAGATCGGCGTTGAGGGACCGCAACGATGTTCCATCGAATCCGTGCACAGCGAAGACTTCGAGAGCCGCTTCGAGGATCTCTTCGTCGGAGTGGATCTTCGGGCGACCGCGGCGGGGATCAACGGAGACCATGACGAACGAAGGCTAGCGGACAGTTATTTATTGACAAGTATCAAACATTGTTGCGACGATGTGGGAGGAAGCCGTCCGGCTCCAGAGATCGGGGAACGTATGACGAACGCACGAACGACACGACCGACTGCTCTGTTCACCGACAGCAATTTGTGGGGTGACATCGACGCTTGGGAAGAAGAGGCATTGGCTCTCCATGACCTCGGACCAATCCATCGCATCGAAGCTCCGGGTTATCAACCGTTTTGGGCGGTCATCGACCATGCAGCCGTGTTGGACGTCGAACGGCGGTCTTCGATCTTTCACAATGCACCACGCCCAGTTCTGAGCAATCTCGAACAGGACGCCTCACGCAAACGCGAATTGAGATCCCTCGTCCACATGGACGGAGAGGAACACACCTCTCATCGGCGTCTCACAGCAGATTGGTTCAAGCCGGCAAGTGTTGCCCATCTCCAGGATCGTCTCGACCGCCTCAGTGCCAACATGGTGCGACACCTCCTCTCCCTCGGAGGCGAGTGCGACTTCGTGCCAGAGGTCGCACTGCCCTATCCGCTTCAGGTCATCCTCGAAATTCTTGGATTGCCAGAAGGTGATTACCCATTGATGCTGCGACTCACGCAACAGTTGTTCGGTCAAGAAGACCCCGACCTCCGTCGACAAGAGTTCGCCCCTGAGGCTCGCGAGCAGATCGTTGCGGACTTCTTCGATTACTTCCGGAGCCTTTCCAACGACCGCCGCGCGAATCCGACGGACGACTTGGCAACTCTCATTGCAAACGGCACCATCGACGGAGAGCCGTTGCCTGAGTTGTCGATGCTCGGCTACTACATCATCGTGGCCACCGCAGGTCATGACACCACTTCCAACGCGATGGCAAGTGGTATGCACCTGCTCGCCTCCAACCCTCCACAACTGAAGAAAGTCCAGGAGAGTCCCGATCTACTGGTCAATGCAATCGAGGAGATCATCCGTCGAGCCGCCCCTGTACGACACTTCATGAGAACCGTCGGTGAGGACACCGAGATCGCTGGACAGCAGGTGAAGACTGGAGACAGGGTCTATCTCTCGTACAAAGCCGCGAATCTCGACCCCAAAGTTTTCGATGATCCTCGTCGATTCGATGTGGAGCGCTCCAACGCAAGCAAGAACGTGTCCTTCGGATACGGAGTTCATTTCTGTTTGGGTTCCCAACTCGCGCGCAATGAGATGCGGTCGCTGTTCGGCCACTTGATCCCCCGTCTGAGGAACCTCGAACCCAGTGCGCCCGCACAGATGACGAAGTCGACCTTCGTCGGCGGCCCAAAATCCGTACCGATTCGCTACGAGCTAATGGAACTCTGACGCCGCCGGGTGACGCTAGGTCAGGGAAGACCCGCTGCCTCTCGGGCAGCGGCGATTGTCGCAAGATCGGGTTGTTTGAAAAAGACCGCCGGTTCCGGCGATCCCCAGACTGAAAACGCCGGCATGTCGCCATCGGCGCCCCAATTGCGTCTTCCCACATCGGTCTCCCACGCATCGTCGTCGAAGATCTGGTCCATGTCGCAGAACAACTCGAACATGTTCCCCGCAGGGTCGCGCAGATACCAGAACACGTTCGAGCCGAGATAGTGCCGACCGAGACCGGTCACGTCGACTGCGTCTTCCTGGTTGGCAATCTGGCTTCCTCGGCGCGCAACTGCGTCGATGTCGTCCATTTCCAAGGCGTAATGATTCAGATAACCCACTGAGGAGCGATGGATCAACAAGTTGTGATGGTCACTCTCGATTCGTGCGAACGTTGCGGATTCCCCAGCGAACTGGTCCGACACCTTGTACCCGAGGGCACCGAGATAGAAGGCATTCGTCGAAGCGATGCGAGGGGACCCGAGAACGACGTGCCCGAGTCTGCGCGGAGGAAGAGTTGCATGAGGGCCAAACGCCACACGCTCGTTCACCCTGCTGTGCACACCCGGTGCATTTTCGACTCGCGTCCGACCCCACTGCAGCGGCTCCGGTGCACCGACATCGATCACGACTCGATGGCCGAGCACGGGATCGACACATGTGAGTCGAGTACCAGCAATGCGAGAATCCACTCCAATCTCGTCGAGCCGTCGGGCGATGTCCGCAAGATCATTTTCCGCTTCACAACTGAGATGAAGTTCGGACAAGTGTCGATAATCCCCTTCGACTACACGAATCTGCACAGGTCGCGACTCGGTGCCGAACACACCGTCCGAGTGGCGTATCAACCCATTGCGCTCCCAGAACGATGCGAGAGCACTCGGATCCGGAACACTCAGTTCGACGTCGAGGAGACCGTTGAGTGCCATCAGGTCTCCTTGTCCATCTGATCCCAGACTTCGGCGAGAGTCCGTGAAGCACTGACGGCAACTGGCCATCCCGCGTAATGAGCGACATGCGTGATCATTGCTTCCAAGATGTCGCGCGAGATACCGAGGTTCCTTGCTCCTCGAAAGTGGAGAAGTTGTTCGGACTCACGTCCTGTTGCGACCAGGACCGCACATGTGATCAACGACCGCTGCGTCAATTCGAGAGCGTCGTCCTGCCAGACGTCTCCGAAGAGATGAGAAACGGTATGGCCGATGAGACTGCGATGCACTTTGGGCGTCGGTGGTCCGCCGGCAAACAACTTTGCGGCGAGTTCCCGTCCGCGCACAACTCTCGGGTCAACCTGATCCGCTCCACGAGTTTCGCTCATCACTGCCTCCCAATCGCTTCGATGCCATTCATCGACACCGCGACCTTGGCGCATTTACTCACCATCTGTCAAGATTTATTGGACACGAGATTGCTTGGCGTAGTAACTGGCACCTTGGGGGTGGTCATGAAGGTGGCGATTACAGGTGGCGGCATCGGAGGTCTGGCGGCTGGTCTGTGTCTGGCCGAGAGGGGTCACGACGTATCGATCTTCGAGCAGGCACGATCACAATCGGCAGTCGGCGCAGGAATTCAGGTCAGCCCGAACGCGTCTCGGGTACTGAGCGCCCTCGACCTGTGGGAACCGTTCACTGCAATTGCCACATTTCCAGAGCGGATCGTACTTCGACGATGGATGGATGACTCCGAATTGCGAGTGTCCGATCTCGGTTCGGAATTTCGACAGCGTTTCGGATTCGACTACGCCAACGTCCATCGCGGAGACCTCGCGCGTCTACTGGCAGAAGCTCTCGAAGCGCGCCACAACATCCAAGTCGAATTCTCGTCCGAGGTCACAGGTGTCACGACAGGGTCGGTCGACCGTCCTGCGACCCTCCTGCTCGCCGATGGTTCGACCATCGAAACCGACGCCATCATTGGCGCCGATGGAATTCACTCATCGGTCCGCTCTGCACTCTTTGGCAATCAGCCTGCACGATTCAGTGGAGCGGTGGCGTACCGAGCGTTGATCCCGCGTGAGGCCGTGCCCGACTCTCGACTCGATGTCACCAATCGTCTCGGACCCGATGCCCACGTCGTCACGTATGTGATTGGCCGGAACAACCACCTCCTGAATCTTGTGTGTGTCATGCCTGAAGACACGTGGCGAACCGAATCTTGGACGGAAATCGGCAGCGTCGAAGTGATGCGTGCATTTCACAGCGGCTGGTCCCGCGAACTGCGGTCAATTCTCGAAGCTGTTCCCGAACCGGTCTATCGATGGGCTCTACACGATCGAGAACCCCTTCAGAAATGGAGCGTCGGAAACGTCACTCTTCTCGGGGACGCATGCCACCCAATGCTGCCCTTCATGGCGCAAGGAGCATGTCAGGCCATCGAGGATGCGTGGATCCTGGCTCGCGAACTCGATGCCGTCGACTCTCGAAACAGTGACGACATCGCCCGCGCGCTTCGGCGATACGAACGAGCTCGACAGGAGCGCACGACCACGGTCCAGACCCTTTCCTACCGGAACCGAGATATCTATCACCTCCCCGACGGTGAAGCGCAGATCCGACGGGACGATGCCATGCGTTCTCGGTCTGGGGGATTCGCCGATGTGGACTGGCTGTACGGGTTCGATCCGACAATGGGATGACCCGCCTCTCCATGTCGTTCTCGCCAACCTCCTCGACATCTTGATTTTCGGACAGGTGTCTAGTAAACAATCGTCCACCGGGTGAGAGGTTGCTGATCGATCGCCCACGACTTTCCAACAGGGGGAAATGACATGACAACCACTGGTCTGCGACGCCGTGTGGCGTACTTGGCAGTCGCCTGCTTCGCTCTCGCAGCGTGCTCCGACTCCACAGGCAACTCCGAGTCTGATGACAACACCACAGTCGACTCCGCAACCGACAACACGGAGGCTTCGACTGACGATTCAACCGATGAGGGTTCTGGCTCCATCGAGGCTGCTGTCGAATGGGTTCGCGCGTACACGGTCAGTACGGCCGAGACTGCAACGGGTGAACCTCTCAAGATTGGTTTTGCAACGAGTGGCGACCTCTTCCCTGAGGCCGTCACTGCAGCTGATGCCACTGTTGCGTTCCTCAATGAGAACACAGGTGGCGCAAATGGACGACCTGTCGAATTGGTTCACTGCAACCTCGCGACTCCCGAAGACGGAACGTCATGTGGCACCCAGTTCGCCAACGATGACACCATCGTGATGGTCGTAGTCGGGCAGGCACTCTTCGGAGCAGCCGACTTCTACACCGCAGTCGAAGGGAAGAAGCCGGTCTTCACATCGTCGCCATCGGGCGTCGACGATTTCCTGTCCACAGTCACTGTCGCCTACGCAGCTGGTGCACTGGGCGCAAGTTTCGGCCTGGCGGACTTCGCGATCAACGATCTTGCGTCACAAAGCATCGCTGTCTTGATAACTGACGATGCAGCTGGTCGCGGTGGATACGGTCTGATCGAGCCGGTGCTCGCAAGCAAAGGTGCAGCGGTCACTCCGATTTTCGTTGCTCCTACTGCAACAGCCCCTGAAGTGGAAGCAGCTCTGACTGCGATCGACGCCACAACTGTCGAGACGCTGATCATTGGTGTATTCGAGCAAGGGTGTATCGCAGCGTATGACGCCCTCGAGAACCTCGGCGTCGATTCCACGGTGACGAACATCCTGGCGGTGAAGCCATGCATTGGTCCGAAGGTTCAAGAGCATCTAGCAAGTCTTGGCGAGGACTCAGTCGTACCCAATGGCTGGTATTTCAACAGCTTCGGATACAACCCCTTCGTCGGAGATGTCGAATCTGGAGTGGACGCACTCGGTGCAATCCTCGAATCCCAAGATGCAGGCGAACTGCGATACACCGTCGCAGTCGATGAAATCGTGTCGGGGATCGTGACCATGGTGAAGCATCTCATCGCATCTGGCGACGACCTCTCTTTCGCGACGCTCGATGCTGCGATTCGTGGCTTCACTGGTCCGGCCATGGCAATTGCTGGTCCGCAGGCGTGTGGATCGGCAGCGGTGTTCAAGAGCGTATGTGCATCACGGGTCAGCATCGATCGCTACCTCGACGGTGAATGGATCGCCGTTCACAGCGGGGACGATTCGATCGACATCTCCCCCTATCTCGCTCCGGCGGGTTGATCGAGTCGAGGACAATGGGCCCCGACCCGCGTATGCGAGTCGGGGCCTCGTCTCGAAGCGAACTTGCCTCATGAAACAATCGCCACTCACGGTGATCAGATGGGCGACCCTTGCCGCTCTGGTTCTGTCGATCGGAGTTCTTCTTGCATCGTCCACGTATCGACCGATCTTTCTCGGCGGACCCGGTCTGGCCCAGGGCGCTCTGATCGCTGCGATCGCGCTCGGAGTCGTGCTGACTTACCGGGGTTCCGGAGTCATCAATCTGGCAAACGGTGCGATCGCCATGTACGCGGCGTACGTCTACGCTGAACTGCGCAGGTCAGGCGATCTCTTCCTGCCCCCACTGCCGAATCCACTGTCGATCATCGAGGGAGTAGTCCATCGCTTCTCCTCATCGTCGTTCGAACTCC
>JBIIKC010000031.1:0-8945 GCA_044233375.1 Ilumatobacteraceae bacterium | reverse complement strand
TGCCACGACCTTCACCATCGCCGCTGCCGAGACCGGAAACGTACTCTGAACGCCACCCGGACCAGATGTTGTCGATCATGGATCGACAAGAACGAGACTCATGACCGATCTGCAAACTCGGGAAGGGCCATCGTCAACTCGGGGCTGATTCTCTCGAGGAACTTGTCGAGAGCGACACCGCGATCGACGGACCCGTCGCGGATATTGACACCGACTGTTCCATGCTCGATGTCGTCATCACCGACCACGAGCACATACGGAATCTTCTCCAATTTGGCGGAGCGAATTCGCTTTCCGAGCGGGTCGACAGCTTCCACCGAATCGACACGTGCCCCAGCGCGCCGGAGTGCATCGACAACCGAGCGGGCGTATTCGTCGTGAGCCTCGGCAACGGGAAGAACCCGGACTTGAATCGGGCTCAACCACACCGGGAATGCACCTGCGTAGTGTTCGACGAGAACACCGAAGAACCGCTCAACCGAGCCGAACAACGCCCGGTGGAGCATGATCGGCCGCTTGCGCGTCCCTTCGGTCGAGACGTATTCGAGACCGAAACGCTCAGGCAGATTGAAGTCGCACTGAATCGTCGACAACTGCCAAGTCCGACCGATCGCGTCACGCACATGGATGTCGATCTTCGGACCGTAGAAGGCTGCGTCCTCTGGCTTGACCGTGTACTCGACTCCGTGTGTCTGAAGGGCCTTTGCAAGTGCGTCAGTGGCTGATTCCCAGATTTCGTCGGTGCCGACGTACTTGGCGGGATCCTTCGTCGAGAGATGGAACGAAAAGTCTTCGAACCCGAAAGCTTTCAGCACACTGATGACGAAGTCGAGAAGAGAAATGATCTCGTCCTGCAACTGATCTTCGGTGCAGTAGATGTGGCTGTCGTCCTGGGTGAACCCTCGGATGCGCAGCAAACCGTGCAGGGTCCCAGCCCGCTCGTATCGATACACGGTTCCGAGCTCGAACAGTCGCAAAGGGAGTTCGCGGTAACTACGTTGCCGTCCTCGAAAGATCAGGCAGTGCATCGGACAGTTCATCGGCTTCGGGTAGTAGACACCGTTGTCCATCTCCATCGGCGGGTACATGCCGTCGGCGTAGAAATCCAAGTGACCCGATGTCTGGAAGAGGGTCGCGTTCGACAAATGGGGAGTGAAGACGAACTGATACCCGCCCTCTTGGTGCCGCAAGCGGCTGTAATCCTCCATCAGTTTGCGCACGATCGCACCCTTCGGGTGCCAGACGGCGAGACCCCCACCCAGCTCCGACGGAAACGACAACAGATCCAATTCGACGCTCAGTTTTCGGTGGTCACGACGTTCTGCCTCGGCGAGCAGTGTCAGGTAGTCGTTCAGCGCCGTCTTGCTCTCCCATGCAGTACCGTAAATCCGCTGGAGCGTGGGACCCTTTTCGTTTCCTCGCCAATACGCAGAAGAAACCTTCTGCAATTTGAAGTGCCCGAGTCTGCCGGTGCTCGGTACGTGCGGTCCGAGACACAAATCGACGAACTCGTCCGAGTTCCGGTACACGCTGACCGAGTCGCCCCCGCCTCCCACTTCTCCACTGTCAGCACCGTCTGCTCCGCCACTGCGAACGCGTTCGATGATCTCGCACTTGTAGGGCTGCTGCTCGAAAAGGCGCAGCGCTTCGTCGATATCGATCGACGAGCGCTCGAAGGGTTGATCGGCTGACATGATGTCGCGCATCTTGGCTTCCACAGCTTCGAGATCCGCTTCGGTGAACGCTCGACCCGCCAGATCGAAGTCGTAATAGAAGCCGTTTTCGATCGCGGGTCCGATGGTGTACTTCGCTCCGGGGAACAGCTGAGTCACAGCTTGGGCGAGGACGTGAGCCGTCGAGTGCCGAAGGACATGCCGCCCTGAATCGGAATCGGCAGTCACGACTTCCACCGAAGCGCCATCACTCAACGGCGACACGAGGTCAGTGAGCTCACCGTTCACCCGTGCAGCGACGGCTACTTTGGCAAGATTTCTGCTGATCGAGGCTGCGACATCGAGGGACGTCGTCCCAGGGGCAACCTCCCTTTTCGACCCGTCCGGTAATGAGATGGTGATATCCGACATGACCCGATGAGTTTAGGGTCAGGCATCGACTCCGGCATGGGAGGTTTGTGCACCTGCACTCAACAAGACATGCGACTCGACGACTGGATCGTTGACGTGAGCGACACGCGACGACGTCACACTTTCGGAGTCCGCAGACTTTCCGGCATAGACGTTCTTGTAGACCTGACCCGTCATCTCGCGAATCTCGAACATGACCTCGTCGATCATGGCCCGCCAAGCGCGATGAGGTTCAACCGCCTCGGTGTAGCGCTTTGGGTCCACGGGGCGACCGATCGTGATCGAGCACGACTTGAACAGTCTGGGCGCCTTGGCGTCCGGCGGCTGAATTTTGTCGGTTCCGACGATTCCGACGGGAAAGATCGGACAGTCGACCGTCGTCGCAAGACGAGCGGCACCTGTACGGCCCTTGTAGAGACAACCGTCTCGACTTCGAGTTCCTTCGGGAAAAATGCCGAATATCTCCCCTCGTCGGAGAACATTCAATGCAGTATCGAGCGCAGCCTGACTCTTCTCGCCCCCCGACCTGTCGATCGGAATCATGCCCATCAGAGGGAAAAGGAATTTGGTCTTCCATGAGTCCATGTATTCGGCCTTGCCCACGAACGAAATGTTCCGAGGCAGAGTCAGCATGAGAAAAGCCGAGTCGAGAAAACTGATGTGATTCGGACACAGGATCGCCGGGCCGTTCTGGGGAAGACGCTCGAGTCCGTTGATCTCGATGTCCCACAACAAACGAGAGGCGGGGCGCAGTACAGCGCGGGCACGCGCTTGTGCTTTTCCTGCCCCCTGTACTTTCATGATTCCCCTGCTCCGTCTTACAGAATGAACCTGGAAGCCGGAAGATTAGTCTTCGAACGGTCAATTCTCGTGTCGTGGACAGATTTCACATGGGTGCATGTGACTGGCCGCCGACTGCTCGAGCGTCCCGCTCGAACGAGTTCAGCTCGGCGAAGCGGAAGAGAGTTCGATGCCGAGAAGACTCGCCACGTGTCTCACCGAATGGCCCCGAGCCGCAGCCTCGTCGATCACACTGATAGCGCCAGGCGTGTCGAGATCGTCATCAAGACGGTCTCGAACCTCGGAGAGGAGAACTTCGTCCCGAGAACGATCGAGGGGGGATGCTCTCTCCCAGTTCCCGAGTCTCTCTGCGGCCGCCGGAAGAAGTGCCGAGGTCCATTCCCACTCCCGTCGGTAATGGTTGTCGATGACAGCGAGACGAATGACGCGCGGATCCCAGATCTTGCGGAGAGCATCGACGAATTCCAAATTGCCCAGACTTTTGGACATTTTCGCACCGTCCATGAAGACCATCGCTACATGCATCCAGTGGCGAACGAAAGGCTGACCTGTCGCAGCTTCACTCTGCGCGCGCTCACATTCGTGATGCGGAAAGATCAGGTCGGATCCACCCCCGTGCAGATCGATCGTCTCACCTAATTCACGCAACGCAAGTGCCGAACATTCGATGTGCCAACCTGGTCTCCCTGCACCCCACACGGCATCCCATGAGGGCTCGTCATCAGCAGATGGCTGCCACAGAACGAAATCGAGCGGATGCCGTTTGTTCGGATTGTCGACATCACCGCCTCGTTCACGCGCAAAACCGATCATTTGATCCGGTGTGTAGTGACCGACCGATCCGAACGAGTCGAACTTGCTGACGTCGAAGTACACCGATCCCCCCGACTCGTAGGCAAACCCTCTGTCGAGAACCATTCCGATGAAACCGCGAATATCGGAAATGGCTGAGGATGCGCGTGGCGACGAGAACATCGGAAGGACGTTCAATGCGGCCATGTCCCGCTCGAATCTCGCCTCTTCTCCCGCTGCGAGGTCGAGGTAGTGAACTCCGAGTTCACGGGCCTTTGCGAACAATGGATCGTCGACATCGGTGACGTTGCGAACGCAGCGCACCTCGTGTCCGGAATCGATCAAACGGCGTTGCAGCAGGTCATATGCGAGGAAGGTAGCTGCATGTCCAATGTGGGTCGCGTCATAGGGTGTGATTCCGCAGGTGTACATCTTGACGAGAGGGCCGGGTTCGAACGGCACAATTGCCCGTCTCGCAGTGTCGTAGAGCTTCATCATCCTCGAGGTGTCGTCTTGATGCCGGTCAACTTGGGCGCGACTCTCGTTTTGTATCGAACGTTCAATTGGAGCAGAACGGCAGTGAAAGCTTCGATCGCGGTCGCATTCGACAACTGGCCGGCATCGAGCGGACGGCAACCAGGGATGTGAGACACGATGTCGGAGACTTCTTCGAGTGCCGAAGCATCGTCGGAACAGATCAGAACATCGGAATCGATCGGTGACCCGAGATGCCCGAGTTCCTTCGCTGGGAGGTGGTGGAACGCAGCAACCACTCGACATCCAGGCACAGCAGCTTGGACGTGTGCGGCGACACTGCCTCGAGGCGGAAGGAGCGGCTGAAATTCCCCTGCGACTCGCACAAGAGCATTCGCCATGCTGATCACGATCTTGCCCTGCAGGGCATCCGCGTTCTCCTGGACCGTTGCGGCTGCAGAATCCCATGGCGTTGCGATCACAACCACGTCACACGCTGATGCGGCTGAATTGTCCCCTGCAGCCAGACGATCCGATAGCTCGGGGAACTTCACGAGTTCTTCCTCGACGACTTGCATTGCCCGTTCGAGGGACCTCGACCCGATGACGATTTCGTAACCGACTGAGGCCAATCTCAATCCGAGAGATGTTCCGGCAGGTCCGGTTCCACCCAGGATTCCAATACGCATTCCTCAAGACTGACACATCGAGGAGCCCAGCCTCCCCATCCGTCGACATTCCCGATTTCACACAGTGACGACTCTCGGGACCTGGCCACACCCGACGGCACCTCCATGTCTCCACCACTAGTTTGACGGAATGGCTTTACTCGACGGAAAGAAGATCGTTGTCACCGGTGTCCTCACCGACGCCTCATTGGCGTTCGGGATCGCTCGACTCTGCATGGATGAGGGAGCGGACATCGTGTTGACCGGTGCCGGACGCGCCTTGTCGCTGACTCGGCGAACTGCCCGCAAACTGCAGAGTGACGTCGAAGTTCTCGAACTCGATGTGACCGTCGATGCACACGTCGACACGGTTCGGAGTCGCCTGGCGGAAAAGTGGGGCTCAGTCGATGGAGTGGTTCACTCGATCGGCTTCGCACCTGAAGTGTGCCTCGGGGACGATTTCCTGGCCGCAACGTGGCAGGACGTTGCCACAGCAGTTCACATCAGCGCTTACTCCTACAAGCACCTTGCCGACATCTTCCTACCTCTGATGAACCGGGGTGGATCCTTCGTCGGACTGGACTTCGACAACACTGTGGCTTGGCCGGCCTACAACTGGATGGGAGTCGCCAAGTCGGCTCTGGAAAGCATCAATCGGTACCTCGCAAAAGAAGTCGGTCCACGTGGCATCCGTTCGAACCTCGTAGCGGCCGGTCCGATCAAAACCATGGCAGCAAAATCGATTCCAGGCTTTCAGAAGTTCGAAGATGTGTGGAGCGACCGCGCTCCGCTCGGTTGGGACGTCACGAATGGAGAGCCGGTAGCCAGAGCAGTCGTCGCCCTTCTCTCGGAATGGTTCCCGGCAACAACCGGATCGATGATCCATGTCGACGGGGGCTATCACGCCACGGGAGCATGACCCCGATCAGAGACCGCTGCGCTCAAGGATGTGAATGCCGCAGGCCGAGCCGAGGCCTATGACGTGTGCGAGTCCCACTTTGGCACCCTCGATCTGGCGGTCACCGGCTTCGTCGCGCAAATGATGACAGACCTCCCAGATGTTGGCGATTCCTGTGGCGGCAATCGGGTGGCCTTTGGACTGCAGTCCGCCTGACACGTTCACGGGCTTCTTGCCGTCTCGCCATGGCGCCCCGCTCAAGAAGAAGTCCACTGCCCCACCTTCTGGGCACAGCATGAGATTGTCGTAGTGAACGAGTTCCGCGGTTGCAAAGCAGTCGTGCAATTCGACGAGATCGAGATCGTCTGGTGTCACACCGGCCTGCTCATAGGCGATACGCGCAGCGTTGCGAGTCAGGGTGTTGACGTCGGGCAGAACCTGACACGCCTCCTGATACGGATCGGTTGTCAGCACTGAAGCCGACACCTTGATCGCTCGACGCTGCTGTTCCTTCGAGAGTGTGCGAAGGACTTCACCGGAAACGACGACTGCAGCAGCAGCGCCATCACAATTGGCCGAGCACATCGGGCGCGTATTCGGGTACGCAATCATCATGTCGTTCATGATCTCATCGAGAGAGAAGCGCTTCTGATACGCCGCAAGCGGATTGAGGACCGAATGGGCATGGTTCTTCTCGGAGATCTTTGCGAACAACTCGAACGACACGCCGCCGTACTTGTGACCGTATTCCATGCCGACCTGAGCGAAAGTTCCGGGCATCGTGTCGGTTCCGATTCGGCCATCCGTCGGGGCCACACTGCCGAAACGACCCTTCGGCTCCCACTTGTTGCCGTCCTTCTTGGCTGATCCGCCACCGCCCAGAAGGCCCGCTCCAGCAAGCTTTTCGGCACCGACGGCCAGACCCATGCGAACCTCGCCAGATTTGACGGCCATGATCGCCGTTCGCAGCGCTGTCGCGCCGGTCGCACATGCATTAGCGACGTTGTACACAGGAATTCCAGTTTGACCGATCTGCTTTTGCAGCATCTGCCCGAATCCCGAACTCGCGCCCATCAGATTCCCCGCCGCAAGAACACCGATGTCCTTCATCGTCACTCCGGCATCACCCAATGCAGCCATCGCCGCCTCGGCTCCGAGGTCGACGATGTCCTTGTCCGAATGCTTGCCGAACTTGGTCATTGCGATACCGAGGATCCAAATGTCGTCACTTGCCATGGTTCTCTCCATTCCCCTGTGAAACTCTTCTTACAACTTCGCGGCTGGCTGAACCGTACCGACCGAATCGGAGATCAGTCGCACTGTTCCCGAACCGATTCAGCGAGCCGGTTCGAAACCGAAACCGATTGCCTCGGTGCCCTCGTCATCTGTTCCGAGACTGTAAGTCACCAATTTGACCTTCATTCCGAGTTTGACGTGATCCGGATCGGGCTCGACATTGATCACATTCGCGCGAACGCTCGTACCCGAACAGTCGACAATCCCAGCAACGAAAGGAACGGGCACCCCGGGGGCTGCGAAAGCGACGATCGTGAAGGACTTCAAAATGCCGTCCGTGGAGATCGGCGCCTTCTTGAACGTCGTGCCGAAACAGTTCGCACAGGCATTTCGGCGATCGAAGTACCGCGCCCCACACGACGAGCACTCATTCGCCACGAGATGCGGACTGTCTCCGAGTTGCAGATACTCGACATGGGGAACTTGCGTGACCATCTCAAACCTCGATCTCGTCAACGGAACTTTTTCCTCCCCCACCATAAACCGACCCACCTGAAGGGAGAAATTCTCGGGCGAGCTCGGCAGAAATCGAGAGCGGCTATCCGTCGCTCTTCGATCCCGACGATCGATGCGCCCAACGACCGACATGGATCAATTGGCTCGGTGCTCGTCGTTCACGTGTGGTCGGTGAGCCAGTCGGGGCGTCCAGGTCAGACCTGTATCCAACTGCGATTGCGCCGATGCAATGAGCCGTCGACGGAACACCCAGTTCCCCGAAATATGCGTCTTGATTCCCGAAGACGCCGAAGAAGAGCGCGCCCCATCGCCGCTCTTCGACGAGCAGAAGGAGATTTTGGACGACCATTCCGGCATCCACCAGCCAATACGGCGTCTGCCAACGTTCGGCGAGGTCGAAGCCCAAATCACGCTTGTCGTCGAGCGAGTAGCGATCGACGTATTCCTTTCGATCGCCGAAGACGAGTATCACGTGCGGAGCACCGACGACGCCCGGAGAGCGCTGTTCGAACCAGGCCCCTGCTCCCGAACGACTCCAGAAAGTCGCTGCGTCATCGCCGGACAGCACCACGACGTGCACTCCCTGAGAAAATCCAGCTGAGGGAGCACGCAGGGACGACTCGATGACGCCGATGAGGTCTTCGATTTCAGGGCCACCATCGAAGCGGCGAGTCATTCTGCGACGGCGTAGAAGCCTCTCGAGTTCACTGGGCAGAGGACCGGCACGGCCGTCGGTCATCGGGAGCCGAGTTTGAGCAAATCTTCGGCCATCGTCCAACCGTGAATGATGATCGAACCTCCGGCTGAATCGTCGACTCCATCGAACAAGCCTGCGATGTCGGACTTGACCTTGTCAGGCTTGAGCGTCTCATGATCGAGGAATCCGGAGCGACCCTTCTTCGACACGATGAACGTCTTCTCGTCGTAGTTTGCCTCCACGCCGAATCGACGGGCAAGTCGCCTACCCCAGGCTCTCTCCTCACCCACGGCGCGATGACCCGGACGAGGAATCAATTCGGACAACGACTTGAAGGCCTCGAGAGCACCGGGAGTGACAAACCTGCTTCCGACAACTACGTCCTCATCGGGAAACGCCATGAGGGCCCGGTGATATGCCTCAGCCATCAGGCCTTTGAGAACTTGATCCCGCTTCGAGGTGCGTTTGACACTCATGACCCCGAGCAGAACGCACGGAGTTCCTCCGATGCGCTCGAGAGTCGAGAAGGTGAAACCGTGAAGCTTCTCGGATTCGCGGGCGAGGGTGCACAGAACCCAATCTTCTTTCGCCTGAATCAGACGCTCGAGTTCGAAGGATCCTCCCATAGCCGCCATCTCCTCGAGTTCTTCCTCGGTGAGTGCGGAGCAATCTTTCGTCTCGACGTCAACTGCCATGATTGGATGTCTTCTCCCCTACGCGGACATCTACCGGGCCGATATCGACCACTCGGGCCTGCCTTTTGACCTCCCCTATTGTGC
>JBIIKC010000025.1:0-9885 GCA_044233375.1 Ilumatobacteraceae bacterium | reverse complement strand
CAGATCGCCTGACTCGGAGGCCGCGTAGCGGGCGAATTCCTCGGTATGGATTGCTACTCCCCGGGGCGCCACCTGGATCATAGGGTGGATTGCGGGAAGGAGATACGACACATTGCCGAGGTCCGTCGATCCAATCACCTGGTGTTGGGCGCTTGCTGGATCGAGGGGATGTCTCCCCAACGAACGCATGTTTGTGGCATACGCTTCGACCAGAGGGGTATTGTCTCTGACATCTGCGTAGGGATGATCGTCCCAAGTCGTCGACATCGTGCAACCACAAGCGTGTGCGGCCCCTTCCAAACAAGCTGAAACACGCTGTTTGAGTGGACCCAATGAGGCCAGGGTGTCCGATCTCACGTACCAATTTGCTGAAGCGCGACGAGGAACGATGTTCGCCTTCTCGCCAGCTTCGGTGAAGACTCCGTGGATTCTCTCGGTGGGGCGAATGTGTTGACGAAGAGCGGCAACGTTCATGTACCCGAGTACCGCAGCGTCCAATGCGTTTCGTCCAGCCCACGGTGCAGCTGCTGCATGGGCCGCGACTCCTTCGTAGGTGACGTCGAGGGTTTGTACGGCGATGGCAGTCATCGAGATGAGATCTGCGTCCGCCGGGTGGACCATCAACACAGCGTCTCCTGAACCGAATGCGCCGTGTCGCGCCATCGCGATCTTCCCTCCGCCGCCCTCTTCGGCCGGAGTACCGAGAACGCGAAGTCTTCCAGACAGGTCGGCTGCGATACGAGCACATGCAAGTGCTGCTCCCAGACCCGCCGCCGCAATGATGTTGTGGCCACAGCCGTGACCGATTCCAGGAAGCGCGTCGTACTCGAGAAGGATCAACACCTCGGGACCAGTCGAGCCGAGAGTTGCTTCGAAAGCAGTCTGCAAACCATAAGCATGTCGGGTCACGGAGAATCCCGTTGACTCGAGCACGCGGGTCAGAAGTTCGTGAGCAAAGTGTTCTTGGTAGTTCAGTTCCGGATGAGAGTGAATCTGATGACTGACGTCGATCAGTGATTCTGCGATTCGATCAATTTCGTTGATCACGTCCGTCTTCATCGCGCCTCAGCCTACTCCTGGGTGTCGAGCACACCGTCTGGAGCGGCAGCCCAAACGATGACCTCGTCCGGAAGAGGCTCGACGAACTCGACCATCCGCGGACCGATTCGGCAACCGTCGATCACAACGAATCCCTTCGCGTTCAATTCCACACGCTCGAAAACTTGTCGAACCACGATGAAGGGGTGTGGCAGATGGTCTCCAGTCCTCATTCTCTGCAGAACGAGGAGTCGTTGGCGAAACGAGAGCTCTTCGGAGAATTCGACGAGCTCCACCTTGCCATCATTGGGATGGCCGCGTGGAGCGACGTCACGACCATGGAGGTACTGAGAGTTGCAGATCACGGTGACCGGGCCGAAAAGGACTCCGCCGGTTACGAAACGCCGTCGAATCAGACAATGACTCATCGACAGATGGTCCGAGGAACGACCTCGCCGATCCACCATTCGGATTTTCACCAGGTCGATCGGAAGGCGCCGATAGGAACAGTTCGGCGTGGGCGACGATGCTCCCACGGTTCGGAGCAGGTCACCTGACGCAAGAACGAACTCGCGAGTCCCCTGTTCGATCAACTGACCGGCGTGAGCTTCGTCTCGGGCAACAGGCAACGAAGCATCTGGGGTTCCGATACTCCCCCAATTCCGACCACGATGAACAACCATCAGAAAGTCTCACCGAACGCACTCGACGCTCGAACCACTCCGCGTAACAGCAATTCACAGGCGGAGGTGGATGTCCGGCGAGTTGCAGCATCTGGAGCGGCTACTCCGAATTGGCGCAAAAGATCGATCAGCTGCTTCATCGTTCGCACGAAATCTCCTCCAGAAAGATCCTCGTCGATGATGATGTCGGAGAATCCATCACCGGCCGCCCATGAGAACGCAACAGAAACAAAAGTTGGGTGAGGCGCTCTGTGCGGAGGAAGGTGGTTCTTGATCTCGATGGACCTGAGTTCCGAACTGATGGATTCGATCTCCCGCCATCGGGAGCGAACATCTTTGGAAGGAAACCAAGGAGCAGGAGCCGGCTCACTGCTGCGATGCTCGTAGACGAAGACAGAGGTCAGAGCTGAAAGTGACGGTGCGTCGAGTTCGTCGAGAAGTCCTCGATGGAGGCATTCGGCGATCAGCAGGTCGGATTCGTGGAAGAGCCTTGACAATACCTCGCCCTTGGAGGTCAGACTCCAGTTGTTCACGTAGTCCCTGGATTGGAGAATGTCGAGAACGCGATCGAAGGTGCGAGAAATCGATGACGTGTGTTGATCGACTTGATCCTGAATGTGTGGGACCTCTTTGCGGAGACGGAGTACACGGCGCGCAGCGATGATCCTCTGTTCGAAATCTTCATCCATTCGCAGTTCGACCTCGAGCCGGCTCAGCGCAGTTCCTGTGTCCTCGGAGCGCCGAGGACGTAACGAATCGATGTTCCGTTTGCGAAGAGTGCGAGACATACGATCCACAGTCTTCTTCTGAAAGTCTTGACGTGTCGGCGTGAACGGCTGTGGAAGTTCGATCGAAAGAACAGGGGTGGGACGCTCCGTGAAGTCATCCGAAGTGAGTTGAAGGAGGGACCTTCTCGAGGTGAGAACGGTCACTTTCCAACCCTTGGCTCGTCGCGTGGTCGACAGGACGGCGCTCATTCCTGAGAAATTTCCTTTGTGAACGTGGATGACTGCACCCGGACGCAATTCGGATATTGCCTTGTCGATGTCCGTCTCCACCTTTCGAGAAGTCTTGTGATCCTCGGAGGCCGCAAGAGCCAAAAAGTCGTCAGGAGTTCCATGGGGGCTGTGGAGCAGGTTCTCCGATTCACGAAGCTCCTGCATCTTCTTGTCCAGACGCGTTTCGAGTTTGACGACATCTCGGTCGCTCTGAAATTGAGCCAATGAAAGGTTCAGCAGGTGGCGGGCAGTCTCACGAGAGTACGACCGGACAAGATTGACCGCCATGTTGTAGGTCGGCCGAAAGGACGAGGTCAATCGAAAACTTCGACTCGAAGCGAGACCAGCCATCTGTTCCATCGTCACGAAGGGGCTCCACAGAAGCACAGCGTGTCCCTTGTCGTCGAGCCCTCGTCGACCTGCACGGCCGGTCAGTTGCGTGAATTGCGCAGCTGAGAGAAACTCGTGGTGTTCACCCGTGAATTTCGTCAATTTGTCGATCACAACTGAGCGCGCCGGCATGTTGATTCCAACGGCCAGCGTTTCCGTGGCGAAGACAACTCTGATCAGACCCTCGACGAAACAGGCCTCGACGATCTCCTTGAACGGTGGAACCATCCCAGCATGGTGTGCGGCTATTCCCGCTTCGAGTCGGAGGCGGAATCCCTCGAATCCGAGAGCCTCGAGGTCCTCTGTGGTGAGTGAAGCCACCTTTTCGCCGACGATCTCGGCGATTCGACGGCGTTGTTCGGGAGTTGTGAGGGAAGGAAGCTCACGAGCAGCAGATGCGGCCGCCTCGTCGCAGCCTTGACGACTGAAAATGAAGTAAATGGTGGGAAGGAGGTCGTGCTGTCGCAACTGGTCTATGACGTCTGAGCGTCGGGGGGTGACAAGGGACCTGCGCCCAACAGGCCTCTTTCCTCCCTTTCGAAAATTCAGGCTCTCTGTCAGACGCAGAAGTCGAGGATTGATGGCCGAGCCGGAGAAGATCGACAACAGTTCGTCCTGCCCACTTCGGTCGCTGACCATCACGAGCGGTTCCAATTCGACCGGTCGTCGATCCTCGACGACGTATCTGGTCGAGCCCCTGACCGTTGTCATCCATTCTGCCACCTCGGGAGCGTTGCTGACCGTTGCCGAAAGGCAGATCAGTTGTACTTCTGGGGGTAGGTGAATGATCACCTCTTCCCAAACCGGGCCTCGATACGCATCCTGAATGAAGTGAACCTCATCGAGGACGACGGTACTCAGATTCGAAAGAGAGTCGGAACGGGCGTAGAGCATGTTCCTCAAAACTTCTGTTGTCATGACGACGATGGGTGCATCAGCATTGATGACGTTGTCACCAGTGAGGAGTCCCACTTTTTCTCGTCCGAACATTGCCACGAGGTCGTTGAACTTCTGGTTCGACAGGGCCTTGATCGGCGTCGTGTAAAAGGATCGACCGACATTTGCCAGAGCGCGCATGATTCCATACTCGGCAATGACGGTTTTCCCGGATCCAGTTGGAGCCGAGACAACGACGGATTCGTCTTCATCGATGATGTGGATCGCCTTCATCTGGAAGGCATCGAGTGAGAAACCGAAGACCGAAGAAAGGTCGCGGACCGACTCTCGATCAGTCACGTCTCGAACCTCGTTTTCAAGCGGTTGACGAATCGGCCTTTGCCGCTCGTCTCCGTACGAACAGGTGACCGATCAGAGCCGAAAGGAAATAGAGACCGATCAAGGGCACGGAAAGCGCGATCAGGGTCACTGGGTCACCCGACGGGGTGATGACTGCGGCAAGAACGAATATGGCCACAATGGCGACACGCCAACTGGCGACAAGCCTCCTGGGGGTCACGACTCCTGCCAGCTGAAGAAACGTCAGGAGAACCGGAAATTCGAAACCGATTCCGAATGCGGCAATCATCATTGCGACCAGGCTGACGTACTTGGTGATCTGGTAGGCCTGCTGGACATCGGAACCCGACCAGCCGACGAGGAATTCGAGACCCCGGTCGAGTGTCACGAAAGCCAGCACTCCCCCGATTGCAAACAAGATGATCGAAGATGTGATGAATGGGATCGCATATTTCTTCTCGCGTGTGTGCAGGGCCGGAACGATGAACCTCCAGACTTGCCAAAGAACGACTGGCAGAGCCAGGATCAACCCTCCGTACAGTGCGATTCGCAACCGTGCGTTGAAGCCATCGAGCGGTCCAAGGGAGAAGAGATCGCATTCCGTCACGAGATCGGGCCGACGCTCGCAGAGCTGATCGTATGGTCGACGAATGAATTCGAGCACGGGATCGTAGAAGACGAGAATTGCGATGAGTCCAAGCGCTACCGCGAGTCCGGACCGAATGATTCGCGTGCGCAATTCCCCGAGATGTTCCGTGAGAGTCATCACAGCATCTGAACGGTTCGATACTTTCTTGGACCGCTGACTTATTCGAATACGAGCCATTGTCACTGAGCTCCGGGAGGCGTTTCGTCGATCGCGGTGTTCTGGCCGGGTGAGTCGGCTCTGAAGTCTTCCACTGACGTTGCCTTCTCCACTGCCTCTCGCGTCAATTGGGCAGTTTCACGCAACTCACGCATGGGCTCTTCGAAGGCCGTCCGAAACTCGGATTGGAATCCTGAGCTCATCCGCTTCAATTCGCCGTACAGGCGACCGAAACGCCTGATTGCCTCAGGAAGCTTCTCCGGACCGAGAACGACGAGAGCCAACAACAAAATGATGACGATCTCACTTCCGGAGAGGTTGAACACGCGACAGAGTCTACGGAAGTGGCTTTACGGAGAGCGCTCGCTGAGTCGAGGATGTCAGAATTGGCTCGATGCAACAGCGCCATCCATCATTGATTCACCCCATTACGTTCGCTCATCGTGGAGCACGGGCTTACTCGCCGGAGAACACAATCGAGGCGTTCCAGTTGGGTCTACGTCTCGGCGCGACAGGTTTGGAGAGTGACGTCTGGATCACCGCCGACGGAATCGCCGTTCTGGATCACGACGGCGTCGTTCGCCGCAGGACCCGCAAGGTGCCGATCAGTGAGGTTTCTCGACGCTCTTTACCGAGTCATGTTCCTGAACTGTCGGAGATGCTCGAGGCTTGTCCTGGAGACTTCGACTTGTCATTGGACGTGAAGGATCCTTCAGCATTCGATGCCACGCTGGATGCAATCCGTGAGACACGCCCCGAAATGGAATCGAGAACTTGGTTGTGTCACCACGACTGGACATTGGTGGCTCGATGGAGGAACAGGACCGGAGCCCGACTGGTTGACTCCACGCGTCTCAGCCGAATCAAAGAAGGTCCAGAAAGACGGCTTGCCCAACTTTCAGAAGCGGGTATCGACTGTCTGAACATGCACCACTCGGATTGGACAGGGGGAATCGTCACTCTCGCCCACCGTTTCCGGCGGTTTGCACTTGGATGGGACATGCAATTCGACCATGTCATCGAAACCGGATTGAGAATGGGACTCGACGGAGTCTTCAGCGATTATCCGGACCGGATGGTCGAGGCAGCCGGAAGAGTCGGACCGCCTGTTCTCGAGACTTGATCTCCCGAAACCGGGACATCAGAGCCACGACCAGGCTCCTAATGGCCAGACTGCTACGAATGCACGTCCTCGAATCATCGAAATCTCGATCGAGCCGAACTCGCGACTGTCGAAGCTTTGGACCCTGTTGTCTCCCATGACGAAGACTTGGTCCTCTTCGACTGTGGTGGGAGACATATCGACGTGGGATCCACAACGCTTGCTCGGTTCGGTCTGAGCGACCTGGATTGCGTCCAGATAGGGCTCCTGGAGTGTTTGGCCGTCGATGAAAACGACGCAGTTACGAATCTCGATGCTCTCGCCTGGTAGCGCGATCACTCTTTTGATGAGGTCGTCATGGTCAGCACCGGACACTCGATCGAAGACGACCACATCTCCGCGATTGACGTCGTGCAGCTTGTAGGAGAGCTTGTTGACGAGGACGCGATCTCTCGGGCTCAGAGTCGTTTGCATGCTCGGTCCGTCGATGTAGTACTGCTGAAAAAGGAACGTACGAATCAAGAACGCGGCGCCGATTGCAATCGCAACCACGAGAACCCACTCGCCCACGGCCCAAAAGGCATGACGCCTATCTGTCTCTCCAGTCGAGTCTTTGTTGTCGGATTCGAGGTCGTGCGTGCGCATGCCGAAACTACCGTACCGCGTTCTCGTGGCTGATGAGGACCACGGTGATCCCTCGTCGACGACCTGCTTCGGGCGGTCTGGCGCAGACAGACTCCGGCGGACCGGTTACAGGGTCGAAATCAGCCTCTCGACTCGTTCGTCGCGGCTCTTGAGAGGATCCTTGCACATCACCGTTCTCTGCGCCTGATCGTTCACTTTGAGGTGCACCCAGTCGACCGTGTAATCGCGTTTCTTCGCTTTCGCAGCCCGAATGAACTCCCCCCGCAATCGCGCGCGAGTCGTCTGTGGTGGAGTATCGACCGCAGTCGTGATGTCCTCTTCGCGGCAGATCACTTCCACCATTTCGCGATCAGCGAGCCGATGGAACAGCCCTCGATCGCGGACGATGTCGTGGTACTGGAAATCGATCATCTGAAGACGTGCATCCCCGATATCGATGCCGTGCTTCTCACAGTAGGCCGACATCAGATTGTGCTTGATCACCCAATCCACCTCTCGCTCCAATTTGAGCGGATCGTTCTCGATCGTCGTGACACAGTGCTCCCACATCTCGAGCGCGCGCTGCTCGAGTGGTGGAAAGCCTGTCGATTCTGCATACCGCAGAGCACGGTCGAGATATTCGCGTTGAATGTCGAGAGCACTCACCTCGCGGCCATTGGCAAGGTGGACTGTGCGCCTGCATGTGACGTCGTGGCTGATGTCTCTGATTGCCCTGATCGGGTTTTCGAGAGTCATGTCACGAAGTACGACGAATTGATCTTCGAGCATCCTGAGCATGCACGCTGTGGAACCCAACTTGAGGAATGTTGTGTACTCACTCATGTTGGAATCACCAACGATCACGTGCAGGCGTCGATACTTCTCGGCGTCTGCGTGTGGTTCGTCTCTAGTGTTGATGATTGGGCGACTTCTTGTCGTTGCTGAAGAGAGTGTCTCCCAAATGTGGTCGGCCCGTTGAGTGATCGAATACACGGGTCCACGCGCAGTCTGAACGATCTTTCCCGAACCGGTGAAAATCTGTCGAGAGACCAAGAACGGAATCAAGACCGCTGAATGTGAGGACAGGTCGTCCTGGCGACTGGTCAGGTAGTTTTCGTGACAACCGTAACTGTTGCCGGCCGAGTCGGTGTTGTTCTTGAACAGGTGGATCGTTCCTCGGATTCCTTCTTCTGCCAAGCGCTCCTCTGCAGAGATGACCAGAGATTCGAGAATTCGTTCTCCGGCCCGATCATGGACGACGGCTTCATAGATCGAATCGCATTCCGGGGTCGCATACTCGGGATGCGACCCGACGTCCAGGTAGAGGCGTGCGCCGTTTTCCAAGAACACATTGGAACTTCTCCCCCACGATACGACTTTGCGAAAGAGATATCGGGCGACTTCGTCAGGACTCAATCTTCGCTGACCGCGCAATGTGCAGGTGATCCCGTACTCGCTCTCCAGGCCGAAAATGCGCCGGTCCATGACCGAACCGTACTCTGTCGCGTGTGGTGGTCAGACGTCGGACAGCGCACTCGATGGCTTCGATGACCGCAGTTCCTGACGGGGTGAACCCAGGGATGAACGTCGTCACGACCCCGACATGAAGGAGTGAACCGTCTGGTCATCGAAGCGAGCGAAACAACGCCGTCCATTCGATCGTGCCAGGTGTGCAACCTCGAGGTCCCCGGCAGTCAGAGTTCGTTCCGAACCTGACAAAGAGGAAACACATGAGCGCACCGCTGACGAAAGGTCGGAGTCCAGGTCCCACGATGACCGCATTCTTTCGGCAATCGATTCCGCATCTCCGCCCAAAACGCTCCAACCGATCTCATCCATCAGGGTCCCGTCATACATGATGTGGAAGAGTTGGTCCATCGAGGGATCAGGACCGACTTCGACGAGAAGAATCTCGACTTCGAACGGTTTGACGTCGTGGGTGAAAGTTTGTCCGAGAATCTGGGCGTATTCATTCGCGAGGCTTCGAGCTTCGACATCGTCACGTGAGTACTGATATCCACGAAGATCGGCGTTGCGAACGCCGAATCGGCGAAGTTGATCGAACTCGTTGTACTTACCGACTCCGGCGAAACCGATTCGATCGTAGATTTCACTGACCTTGCGCAGAGTGTTGGAAGGATTCTCGGCTACGACGACGATGCCATCGCGATATTGAGCAGCAACGAGGGCTCGACCTCGAGCAATTCCCTTACGCGCATAGTCGGCGCGGTCCTTCATCAACTGTTCAGGTGCAACGTAGAAAGGCTGCGCCATCGGAATCACCTCTCCTGTGAGTCGCGACGAAGCGACGAAATTGCCTCGAACCGCCGGGCCAAGTCTGCGTCATCGACTTGTTGCCAACCCTCGCGAGAGATGCATGCAATGATCGGATAGATGCCTCGGAGAGGGTCTGGACCTCCAGTTGCCGAGTCGACGTCTGCTGCCTCCCACAGAGCATGACATGCGAGATCGATGGCTTGGTCTGCTGTCAGAGATGGTCTGAACCCCACTTTGAGAACGGTCGAGGCCGGGCCTGCGCCCGATCCTGTGGCGACGAAATCCTTCTCCTCGTATCGACCGCCGGTGATGTCGAAATCCCAGAGGCGACCCGACGAACGGATCTCGTCGTAACCGGCAAAGATCGGCAGAACGGCCAGTCCCTGCATCGCAGCGGGCAGATTCGACTTGATCATCTGGGACAGCTGATTTGCCTTGCCTTCCAGGCTGATCGAACGTCCGTTCAATTTTTCGTAGTGTTCGATCTGCAGTTGGAAGATTTTGATCATGTCCATTGCGACTCCGGCAGTGCCGGAGATCGCCACTCCGCTGAATCGATCTGCAGGAACAACCTTCTCCATTTCCCTGTTGGAGATTCTGTTTCCCATCGTCGCTCGGCGGTCCCCGGCCATTACAACGCCTTCGTTGTATCGAAGGGCGAGAACCGTTGTCGCATGAGGGGCAATCGCAGCAGCGTCTCCGACGTCGACCGCAGGAAACGGGTCGAAACCG
>JBIIKC010000024.1:0-9909 GCA_044233375.1 Ilumatobacteraceae bacterium | reverse complement strand
GTTCAGCAGCCTCCCGGGCGATGTCGACGAACTCGTGGCTGATGTCGATTCCATGGACTCGAATGCCTCGCCGAGCGAGCTCCAATGCATGGCGACCAGGGCCACATCCGACATCGAGCACTTGCACTCGTCCACCCAGTCCGGGGGCATCCAGCCCAAGGGCAGGTATCAGAAAGTCGATCTCGCGAACTGTCCCTTTCGTGAACGAGTACCGCAGATATGCACGCCCAAGATGCCTGGCGATGTCTTCGAACCAATGGTCATCAGCGCTGGTCATTGATTCGGTGTACTCGCAGCCGACGGGATCCCCTCGTTCACGGCTCGACCCTCGATCATGATTTCGCTTCGGCCCAACTCTTGCCCCACGCAAAGTTCACGGCGAGAGGAACCTTCAACTCAGCAGCATCCTGCATGCACCCGAGAACGAGCGCACCCACAGTGTCCTTTTCGGCAACCGGAACTTCGACGATCACCTCGTCGTGGACTTGCAGGACGAGGCGGCTTTCCAAACCATCACGCGCCAACGACGTATCGATGTCGATGAGCGCAATCTTGAAGATGTCCGCAGCAAGACCCTGAATCCCTGCGTTCATCGCCTGACGTTCACCTGCTTGACGGATCCTGAAATTGGGACTGTCCAGTTCGGGGATGCGACGCCGCCGACCGAAAAGAGTTTCGGTATAGCCACGAGCCTTGGCTTCGGCGACTGTTCGTTCCATGTAGTCGTGCACGTTCGGGAATGCCGCGAAATACGAATCGAGGATCGTGGCTGCCTCATCAGTAGGAATCCCGAGGCGTTGGCCGAGTCCGTACGCCTCCATTCCGTATGCCAACCCGTAGGAGACCATCTTTGCTTTCGATCTCTGTTCGACCGAGACCTTCGTTTCGTCGACCCCGAAGACTCGCGATGCGGTCGCGTTGTGAACATCGCGTCCATCGGCAAAAGCTGAGATGAGACCAGGGTCGTCCGCGAGATGGGCAATACAGCGCAACTCGATCTGGTTGTAGTCGGCGACGAGGAATTCACAACCCGCGCGAGGCACGAACGCGGCGCGGAAGACGCGCCCCTCTTCGGTTCGCACCGGGATGTTGTGCAGATTCGGACGATCACTGGAGAGGCGGCCCGTGCGCGCAACCGTCTGGTTGAAGGTCGCGTGAATGCGGCCATCTGCTCCGACTTCGGCGAGCAATCCTTCTCCGTAGGTTCCGCGCAACTTCTCCACTTCTCGATATTCGAGAAGCGGCTGGATGAATTCCGGCCACGACTCGCGCAACTTCTCCAAGGTGGCTGCATCGGTGGAGTAGCCGGTCTTCGTTTTCTTGGGAGGCGTCAGGCCGCGTTCCTCGAACAGAATCTTTGCGAGCTGCGTCGGAGAATTCGGGTTGAACGGGTGACCAGCAAGGGACTGAACGGTCTCCGACAGTTCACCAGCCCGATCGGTCAGTCTCCTGGCAATCGTTCGTAGTTCAGCCACGTCGACGCCGATTCCCAAATGCTCCATTCGAGCGAGAACTCTGACCAGAGGATTCTCCACGTTGTTGTAGAGATCGAGCATTCCCTGCGCTTCCAGTGCCGCCTTCAGCCTGTCGGCGACGACGCAGACTCCCAGCGCATCGCGGCTCGATGCTTCCTGTGATCCGAGTTGCGTCGATGCGAGGTCGAGTTGACCGGCTTTCGCAGCGTCGTCGGGGAAATAGGTGTCGGAGTGCTTGGCGACGATGTCGCCCAATGAATAGTGGTTCTGGCCCGGATCGATCAGGTACTCGGCGATTGCCGTGTCCAACTCGAGCCCTTCGGGGTCGATTCCCAGGTCGAGAAGCGCCCGCAGGAGAGATTTGCCCTCGTGCGTCCTGATCGTTGCCGTCTGGAGAAATGAACCGACCTCGCGAACCTGGAGCTGGTCCTTGCTGAGCCACATGGTGCTCTTCGACGCAAAGTCGACCACCACCGACACGCCCTCGAGAGCCGATCTTCCGGGTTCACCGCTCCAGGCTGCGGCAACGTCCAACCTGTCGAGAGACAACAGCGACTCACGGATCCGATCCACATCGGTCATCGTCGAAATGGCGCGCACTTCCAGAGGACCGGACCCAGACGACGAGCCCTCCTCGATCGTGATTCCGAGTGCGGCCATCGCATCACGGAAGCGAGCGTGCATCGACTTGAATTCGAGGAAGTCGAACAGACGTCGAACATCAGCATTGTTCGGCGTCGGTCGAAGACCCTCAATTTCGACTTCGACAGGAGCATCGTGCCGTAATCTCATCAATTCTTCATTGCGGCGAGCACGATCCTCGTTCTCGATGAGCGAGGCCCTGAGTTTCGGAGTCTGTAGATCGACGTTGGCAAAAATGCCGTCGAGGCTTCCATACGTGGCGATCAGTTTCGCCGCTGTCTTCTCCCCCACACCCGGCACTCCCGGCAGGTTGTCGCTCGGATCGCCACGCAACGCCGCATAGGCCGGGTACTGCGCCGCAGTGACACCCTGTCACCGGTGATGACAATGACTTCGAACCCGTGATCGACTGCCCGGTCGGCCAGTGTGGCAATGACGTCGTCCGCCTCGAATCCGACGACGTCCACCGTGGTGATTCCCATTGCCTGTAGGACTTCCCGCACGATCCCGACTTGCTGACGAAGAATCTCGGGTGACTCTTCGCGCTGTGCTTTGTAGGACGGCTCGGCGATGTGGCGAAAAGTTGGCTCAGATCGGTCGAAGGCAACGATGATTCCCGCGGGTCGCCGTTCTTTCAGGATGTTCAGCAACATCGAGGTGAAACCGAAGACGGCGTTGGTGACTTGTCCGCTCGCCGTGACCATGTCGGTCGGTAAACCGAAGAAGGCGCGATACGTCAGCGAGTGACCGTCGAGAACGAGAAGAGTCTTCGAATCGGATCGTGTCGACGACGTCACGGCGTTGGCTTCAAGTCTCGGGACAGGATCCTTTCGGCGACATCTTTCATCCGCGCTCGCTCGGTCATTGCCGTTCGCTGAATGAATGCGAAAGCGTCCTGTTCCTTCATCGAGTACT
Source organism: Ilumatobacteraceae bacterium (assembly GCA_044233375.1). Lineage (GTDB taxonomy): Bacteria > Actinomycetota > Acidimicrobiia > Acidimicrobiales > Ilumatobacteraceae > Casp-actino8. The sequence goes on along the minus strand of JBIIKC010000024.1, from coordinate 6,877 downwards.
CGTCGATCAGCAAACCCTTGGCCCGATCGATGATCTTGCGCGCTTCGATCTGCTCGCCGAGGGCTTCGACGTGATCCGTCAGGGCTTGAAGTTCACGGAATCTCCCGATGGCCACTTCGATGGCAGGAATCAAGTCGCTCTTCTGGAACGGCTTCACCAAATAGGCGAGAGCACCCGCATCTCGAGCATGTTCCACCATTTCCCGCTGGCTGAACGCCGTCAGGATCAGTACACCGCAGATCTTTTCCTGGTCGATGTTCCGCGCAACTTCGAGCCCATCCATTCCGGGCATCTTCACGTCGAGAATCGCCAGATCGGGTCTCAACTCTCTCACGAGCTCGAGAGCTTGGTCTCCCCGGCCGGCCTCACCCACCACTTCATAACCCTCTTCTTCGAGAGTTTCCCGAAGGTCGAGACGAATGATCGCTTCATCCTCGGCAATGACGACGCGGATACTCATCACTGACTCAATCGGTCGAGAAGTTCGTCCTGGCGAATTTCGAGTTGTGCGATCGAGCGCACGATGCCGTCCCGGTGACGCGACATCGCTTCTGCGTGTAGGCGAGCCTCGCGATACTCGACGTCGGTTCCGGGAGTTTCCGACACGAGGGCCCGCAAACCCAGGTTTTCCGCATCGTCGTTCAAGGCGTCGAACTGTTCGTCGACGATCGCTAGTTCCGCGCGCAGACTTCGCAAACGCTCCGACGTCTCTCGCAACCGCCGTTCGATCAGTCGCTGTCCCAAAAGCCCTGTCACCACCGGGTCAGCCTACTGATGGGTAACTCCAATGCTGACGGTCGACTCGCCAACGGTTCCGCATGAGCCGAAGGACTTCGTCATGGATTCAGAACGGCGCGTTTTCGTGAAGAAAGAGTGCCCCGGGTGGGATTCGAACCCACACCGGACGGAGTTTGAGACCGCTGCCTCTGCCGTTGGGCTACCGGGGCAATGACGTCAGGCTAGCCCCTCGTGCGTGAGCCCCAACGGGTCGATGATCTGTTGTATCGGGTGGTCTCTCTTCCGGGGTCAATCATCACCTTCTCCACCGTCTAAGTTCTGCCTGTGTTGGCATTCACGTTTCCGGGACAAGGGTCTCAGCGTCCTGGTATGGGACGGCCGTGGAAAGATCACGATTCGTGGGAACTCGTCGAGGAAGCCAGTGATGTCGCGGGTCGAGACGTTGCAAACCTCCTACTCGACGCAGACGCCGAAGAATTGCGCGATACGCGCAACGCCCAATTGACGACCTTCGTGTCGAGTTTGATGGTGCTCGATGCCGTCGAGAGACTCGGAATCGAGCCGAGTTATTGCGCCGGCCACAGCCTCGGTGAGTACACGGCGCTGACTGCAACAGGAGCCCTGGCCTTCGACGACGGAGTGCGCCTCGTTGTGGAACGCGCAGACGCGATGCACGAGGCGGGAAACCTCCATCCTGGAACCATGGCAGCTGTCCTCGGACTCGACGATGAACAGGTCGAGGTCGCGTGTCGACGAGCCGATAGCGAGGTGTGGGTTGCAAACTTCAATGCCCCCGGACAGGTCGTGATCGCCGGCTCGAAAGAAGGAGTCCAGCGCGCAAGTGAGATTGCGAAGGAACTCGGAGCGAAGAAGTCCATGCCACTCTCCGTCTCCGGGGCATTCCACACACCGTTCATGGTTCCAGCAAAGGATCGGCTTCGCGAGGCAATTGCTCTTGCGTCGCCACGCGATACCGAAGTGCCGGTGATCAGCAATGTCGATGCGATGGCACATGCTTCAGGCGACGAGTGGGCGTCCCTTCTGTCGGCCCAACTGTCGAGTCCGGTTCGGTGGAAACACTGCTTGCTTTCTCTATCGGAACTCGGAGTCAGCGAATTCGCTGAGCTCGGACCCGGTGGCGTGCTCACTGGCATGGCAAAGCGCACCGTCGAGTCTGCGCGCACGATCAGCGTGGCGACACCCGACGAACTCGACAAGTTCATCGAATGGGTCAACGCCGCATCGCCGACCGGTGCCGCACAACTCGAAGGAGAACACCTCTTCGCCGTCGAGCGTTTGATCGTCAGTCCGGCCGCTGGAATCTTCTCTCCGCGATCGGACGTTCGACCCGGCGATCGAGTCGAAGTTGGCCAGTCGATCGGCACCGTCGGTGAGACCGAAGTCGTGTCCGCCTTCGCAGGCGTGATCCAAGCATTCATTGCCGTCGACGGCGAACGCACCACGAACCGACAACCCATCGCATGGTTGAGGACGAACTGACATGCCGGCGACACCATCGAACGTTCGCGGGGCAATCATTACCGGCTGGGGAACTTCTCTCCCCGATCGAGTCGTCACGAATGAGGATCTGAGCCGAACCCTCGACACATCCGATGAGTGGATTCGTGAGCGAAGCGGCATCGGAGAGCGGCACATCGGGGGTACGACCGCGGAACTCAGCGTTGCCTCCGCAACTCAGGCGCTGCAGATGGCAGGGGTGGATCCGAGTGACATCGACGTCCTGATCCTGTCGACGACCACCCCGGACCGTTGTGTCCCGGCAACATCAGCGACAGTTCAGAACGCTCTCGGGTTGCGCTGTGGAGCCTTCGACATCAACGCTGCCTGCTCGGGCTTCGTCTACGGCCTCTCGATTGCCCATGGACTCGTTGCAATGGGCGCCGAAAAAATTCTTCTCGTTGGTACGGACACGCTGTCGCGCATCACGGACTGGAGCGATCGCAACACAGCAGTTCTCTTCGCTGATGGATCGGGAGCCGTCGTCCTCGAGGCAGTCGACGGTCCTGGGCAACTCCTCGCCTGGGACATCGACGCCGATGGCTCTGCGGAGAACTATCTCTATGCCGACCTCGGTGGATTCATCCAGATGGAAGGGAAAGAGGTCTTCCGGCGGGCAGTGCGCATCATGGTCGACAGTGCCGAAAAGTCGATGCGAGCAGCCGGCGTGACCGCAGACCAGATCAGTCTCGTCGTCCCCCATCAGGCGAATATCCGGATCATCCAAGCAGCCTGCGAGCGGCTCGGCGTCCCCATGGATCGTGCAGCCACTGTTCTGCATTACACGGGAAACACGTCTTCTGCATCGATTCCGCTGGCACTCGCCGACGCTGCGAACGCAGGCCGCATTGCGAATGGTGACATCGTTCTTCTCGTCGGATTCGGAGCCGGCATGACCGCTGCGAGCGCACTCCTGAGATGGGGAGGAATGCCATGAGTCGAGTCGTGTTGATCACTGGGGGCTCGCGCGGGATCGGACTGGCCACTGCTCGTCGTTTCACCCAGTTGGGAGACCGAGTTGCCGTCACCTACAACACCTCTCCACCGCCCGATGACATCTTCGGCATTCAGTGCGACGTTTCCGACAACGATTCGGTCGACACGGCATTCGCAGCAGTGGAGGCCGAGTTCGGGCCGGTCGAAGTCCTCGTGTCGAATGCGGGCATGACGAAAGACATGTTGTTGTTGCGAATGAGCGAGTCGGACTTCGAGTCGGTCATCGATACCAACCTCACAGGCGCATACCGAGTGTCCAAACGGGCCGCTCAAGGAATGCTTCGTGCTCGTCGCGGGCGAATCATCCTGGTCGGCAGTGTCGTCGGACTGCTCGGATCGGCAGGACAGGCGAACTATGCAGCAGCAAAGGCAGGACTCGTCGGACTCGCGCGCTCGATGGCCCGTGAACTCGCCAGCCGTTCGATCACAGTCAACGTCGTGGCTCCAGGTCCGGTGGAAACCGATATGACAGCTGCTCTGTCCGATGAACGGCGCGGCGCTTTGTCCGAGGCGGTACCTCTCGGTCGAATGGCCACACCCGACGAGATTGCGGGTTCGATCGTCTTTCTCGCTTCTGACGATGCGGGCTACATCACCGGTGCAGTTCTGCCGATCGACGGTGGGCTCGGAATGGGTCATTGACCGGAGAATGTCCCTCCGGTCGCAATCGGTTTAAAGTGGAGGGCACGGACAGTCCCAGTCGGTGACCAGGACTTCTCGCCCACTCGTCCAGCGGACACACTCGCTCGAAACAGGAGAAACAACATGGACAACGAACTCTTCGAACGTTTTCGCAAGTGCGCGGTCGACGTTCTCAGCGTCGACCCCGACAAGGTGGTTCTCGAGGCGTCATTTGGAGACGATCTCGAGGCCGACAGCCTGGATCTCGTCGAACTCGTCATGGCACTCGAAGAGGAATTCGGTGTCGAGGTTCCCGAAAACGAGATCGAGGACGTCAAGACCGTCGGTCAGGCATTCGCCCTGATCACCGGCAAACTGAACTGATGAGTTCACGCCGGGTCGTCATCACGGGACTCGGTGTCGTCTCCACATGTGGCATCGGCAGAGACGCTTTCTGGTCCGGTCTTCTTGGACCTGCGTTGACTGGAGCCAAGTGGGTGAAGATCGCCGATTGGGACCCACTGCCGTATTTCGACAATCCCAAGGAAGCTCGCCGTGCAGATCGCGTCGAACAGTTCGCCGTTGCTGCAGCGCGTGAAGCTCTCGATCAAGCCGGCGGGGTCGACGGTATTGCAGTCGACCCCGGTCGTTTCGGAGTCGTGATCGGAACAGGGATTGGTGGACTGTCCACTCTCGAGGAACAAGTACAGATACTCCTGGAAAAGGGAGAACGGCGCGTGTCGCCATTCCTCGTTCCGATGATGATGGCGAATGCGTCCGGTGCGGCTATTTCGATGCGCTACGGACTGCAGGGTCCGAACGAAACCATCTGCACGGCGTGCGCTGCATCCACTCATGCTCTCGGATATGCCGCTCGCCTGATTGCAATGGGACGATGTGATGCCATCGTCAGCGGTGGAACCGAATCGGCTGCGACGCCATCGTCTCTGGCCGGTTTCACCAACATGACCGCCCTGTCCACATCTGGGAGCAGTCGCCCATTCGACCGGGGTCGTGACGGCTTCGTCATGGGTGAAGGCTCGGCGATCTTCATCCTCGAGGAGCGTGAACACGCCCTCGCGCGCGGAGCGACGATTCTCGGAGAGATCCTCGGATCGGCGAGCAACGCTGACGCTCACCACATCACCGCGCCATCTCCTGGTGGGCGGGGCGCCATTCGCTGCATGGAGCTGGCTCTCGAAGACGCCGGCCTGTTGGCTTCAGAGATTGTGTGCATCAACGCGCACGGAACGTCGACTCCCTTGAACGATGCGGCCGAGGCGTCTGCCGTTGCTGCGACTTTTTCTCACAAACCAGCAGTGACGAGCATCAAGGGAGTGACCGGTCACGCCCTCGGCGCGGCCGGCGCCCTCGAAGCTGCGTCAGTTCTGTTGTCGTTCGAGCATCGATTGATCCCGCCGACGGCAGGAACACAGAATCTCGACGAGGACATGAACATCGATGTCGTTCTCGGTTCTGCCAGGTCGTGGCAGCCAGGTCCGACAATGTCCAACAACTTCGGTTTCGGCGGGCACAACGGATCGATCATCCTGGCTCCCGCCTCGACGAACTGATCCGTAACTTCGAGGTCTCCTCAAGCGTCCACCAGTACGAACAACAAATCGCATTCACAGGCGACCTCGCCGCGCACGAGCGCTCGTCCTGATCCTTTGCCTGCGCGCGCCGACATGCGACCCAACTCGACTTCGAGATCCAGTGTGTCACCGGGTAGAACTTGGCGGCGAAAGCGTGCGGAGTCGATGCCTCCGAAAAGAGGAAGCTTCCCGACAAATCGCTGATCCGTGAGTACTGCATACGCTCCCACTTGGGCGATTGCTTCGCACATCAAGACTCCCGGCAGCGTGGGTCGTCCGGGAAAGTGTCCGGCGAAGAACCACTCGTCACCTTTCAGCGTCCAGGTACCCATTGCGCTCTGCCCGGGAACGACTCTTGACACCTCGTCGACGAAGAGAAACGGGGGACGATGAGGCAGAACCTCGTCGGGACGGGCGAGATTCATTTCAACGCCTTCAGAAGGTTGAGTGGCGTGTCCTTCGGACTGACCTTGTACCACGCATGTTCGATCTTTCCCTTCTCATCGATCAGGAAAGCCGAGCGCACAATCCCCATGTACTTGCGCCCGTACATCGACTTCTCCTGCCAAACGCCGTATGCCTCGGAAACTGAATGTGTCTCATCAGCCAGCAGTGGGAACGGCAAATCGTATTTGTCGGCGAACTTCTGCTGTTTCGCGGGGGCGTCGGGACTGATGCCGATGATGGCGGTCGTTCCGATCTTTCGGGAGATGTCACGAAGAAGGCAGGACTGCTCAGTACAACCCGGCGTGTCAGCCTTTGGATAGAAGTACACGAGAACCTTGCGTCCTTTGAACTTGGACAGAGAGACTTTTTGACCCGACTGATCCACGAGTGAGATCGAAGGCGCCTTGTCACCAGAAGAGAGCATGAGCGAACTGTAGACCGAGCCGATGTGATCCGTATCGATCACCTGGCAGGAGTCGATCAAGAATCAGCCGGCAGCGATCTGTCTCGACGCGGTGGAGACTGCGCAAAGAAATGCCCATTCCACCGAGCATGCGCGTGATAGTGGTCAGGGATCGTTCGCATGTTGTCATCGACGTAGGGCTCGCCATCGAAAATGCTGCTGACCACATCGAGGAGGAGCCGATGAAGCATGTCCTTGACGTGTTCAGGAGGTGCTGGATCGTGACTCTTCCACACCACCATCGGAACGAAACATGCTTCACATTCAGCGATCCAACAGTGATCGTCTTCGTAGAAACGCTCGGTCAGCGGTGCCGCCTCGCACAATTCACACAGTGACATGAGGGTCCCAGAACTGTGAACGAACAGATGCGTGCACTCACAGAGCCGACAAATCGAGCCCCGGTGGAACCAAGACGTCGCTCATGATGTGAGCAACGCTGTTTCCGGCATACAGATCCCCGACCGCAACAGGAATACCGTTCATCTCGATGTTCATG
>JBIIKC010000022.1:0-9946 GCA_044233375.1 Ilumatobacteraceae bacterium | reverse complement strand
GATGATCAGCGCCTGAGCACCCTCGAGAGCCTGCGGCAATGTCTGAGGAGTGAGATCGAGACGCACATCGACGGTATGGCCCGCATCACGCAAGACCTGTAGACCGCCTTCAGCGATTTCTTCGGAGACCAGAATTCGTGCCATAGCCCCACCATGTTGGTCGTTCGGGGCGAATTTCCACGAATGCATTCGGGATAAGCGGTTGAACTTTCTGTCAACTGGGACGGTCGATTGTCACGTCGAGTGATGGCACTGTTCAGCGGCACCACCTTCGCTCCCCAGCTTCGCGAAACGATCGGCTGCACTGATCAAATTGCCACGCCCGACGACTGGCCACGCCCGGCATAGGCTCTCGGCGTGTCCGGCGATCATCAGGTCCGCACCTTGCACACTCGAGACGAGATGGTGTCTCTGTTGCAAGTGGCCGACGCAGTCTGGGGTCCCCCAGCAGGTTCGATGGTCGGTCCGGACTTCTTGATGGCTCTGGCTCACACCGGAGGGTACGTCGCCGGATTGTTCGACGTCTCACGAGGAGTGGGGCGTGGAGTCATGGTTGGCTGTTCGTTCGGCATGCTCGGCCGTTTCCGAGGTGACCTCGTCCTGCATTCGCACATCACTGGTGTCGTCAACACTCTCCAACATCGCGGTCTCGGTCGCAGACTCAAACAACATCAGCGTTCTTGGGCTCGAGACAACGATCTCTCGGCAATCACCTGGACCTTCGATCCGCTCGTTCGGCGCAATGGCTGGTTCAACCTTCATTGTCTCGGAGCGACGGCCGAGGAATATCACGTCGACTTCTACGGACCGCTCGGTGATGCAATCAATGGCACCGATGAGTCGGATCGACTTCTGGCTCACTGGGACATCTCATCGACGAGAGCTCATCGAGCCGCAGAAGGTTCTCTGCCCACGAGCGAGCCACAGCCTGGAGATGTTCTCGTCGCCACTCCCGCCGACATTGTCGACATCCGACGACATGCTCCCGACGTCGCACGAAACTGGCGCACCACGATGCGAAGACAGCTCATCGATGTTTTCCAGACGTCGCACATCGTCGGCATGACTCACGATGGTGCCTACGTCGTACGACCGCGAGACCCGACATACGAAATGAGCCCCTAGTGACCACCTTTCCGGATCTCGAACCGATCGACATTCGCGCCATCGAACTGCGCCGTATCTCGCTGCCGCTCGTATCTCCATTTCGCACCTCGTTCGGAACCGAAACCGCACGCGACATCTTGTTGGTCCGTGTCGTCTCCGACGATGGCGAAGGCTGGGGCGAATGCGTCGCCGGCAACGAACCGCTCTACTCGAGTGAGTACGTGGAGGGATCACAACACGTCCTGCAGCACCACCTCGTTCCGCGGCTCTGGACGGGCTACCCCTGTCGTGCCATCGACATCGCAGACGTGCTCGAACCGGTACGCGATCACCGTCTGTCGAAGGGTGCGCTCGAAGCAGCTGTCCTGGATGCGCAATTGCGCTCGAACGACGTATCCCTCGCCGCATTTCTCGGTTCGACCTCTCCATCGGTGCCATCGGGTGTCTCCGTCGGAATTGCCGACTCTCTCGATGCTCTTGTCGAAACGGTCGGTGGCTACATCGATGCCGGATACGTGAGAATCAAGTTGAAGATCGAACCTGGCTGGGACATCGAACCCGTACGCGTGATTCGCTCGACTTTCGGTTCGGATGTTCCGCTCCAAGTGGACGCAAACGCCGCTTTCACTCGCGACGATGGCCCCCTGCTCGCACGTCTCGACGAGTTCGATCTCCTGCTGATCGAACAGCCCCTGGCCGAGGATGACATCACCGGTCATGCCCTGATCGCCCGCCAGGTTGCGACCCCGATCTGCCTGGACGAGTCGATCGTGTCGAGCCGGGCAGCAATCGATGCCATCGAGCGCAAGGCTTGTTCGATCATCAATATCAAGGCGGGCCGTGTGGGTGGCTACATCGAGGCCCGGCGTATTCACGACCTGAGTGCCGAACACGGTGTGCCCGTGTGGTGTGGAGGCATGCTCGAGACCGGCATCGGCCGGGCAATGAACGTGGCACTCGCATCGCTTCCGAATTTCACTCTCCCTGGAGATGTCTCCGCCTCGGACCGATTCTGGGCGCACGACATCGTCACCGAGCCGATTCGCCTCGAACACGGATGGGTGTCGATTCCGCAGGGGCCGGGATCAGGTGTCGAGGTCGACGCCGACTGGCTCGATTCGGTCACCACATCGCGGGTCGAACTGCGACCCTGAACGGATTCCCTGCTTCCGGCCGTCCCCCGGCACCCGACCATCATCGCTAGAGTTCGTCCCATGTCACACCCATTTCTCTCAGATGCCTGGATGGAAGCCGCCCAGGAAATCCGCGCTCGCTACGAAGGCCAGACACCCAAGATCACATCGGCCATCAAGATCAACCAGGTCATCACTGACGTTCCGTTCGGAACCGGTGAAGTCAGGTCCTACATCGACACATCATCGGGTGAGATGAAGATGGAACTTGGCGAACTGAGCGATGCCGAAGCCACCGTCACGACGGACTGGGCCACTGCTCGCGCGATCTTCGCCCTCGGAGACCAGGCCGCAGCCATGCAGGCATTCATGGGCGGCAAGGTCAAGGTCACCGGAGACATGATGAAGATGATGGCTCTGCAGACCGCTGTGCCTCAGTCCGAGATCACACTCAAGATCGCCGAAGAAATCAAAGCCATCACCGAGTGAGGGGTCGTCACTCGCCGTCGACCGAACGGGGTTGGCGTGGAGTCGGAGTGACCCGTGACGAAAGTACGACTGCGATGAGAGCAACGAGTGTCGCCACTCGGAATGCTGCGGCGAATGATTCTGCCGTCGGCTCTCCGTTACCGACCGATTGCTGAACGGACGTCATCACGACGGATCCGAACACCGCACCCATCTGCGTCATCAGCTGCTGCATCGCGCCGGCGACACCTAGATCTCGTTCGTCAACCGCATTGGCAACGAGGGACGTCATGGCTGGGCTGGCCATCCCGATACCAGCTCCCGACAGCCCGAGAGCGACGAGCATCAACAGCAAACCGGTGCTCGGCCCGACGGTTGTGAAGGCGAGCATCGACAGCACGACGCAGAGGCTCCCTGCAGCACCCATCACCCGCTCCCCGAGCCGGATCGTGACCAGACTTGCGAGTGGTGCGACGACAGCGAATGTGAGTGGTCGAGCGATGACGACGAGGGAGATTTTTCCGGTGTCGTAGTTCAAGATTTCGTCGAGTACTTGTGGTGCCAGAAGAAATCCGCCCATGTACGCGAAGTTCGACAACGTCTGAGACATCACCGGCAACGCGACATTGCGCGTGTGAAGCCACGAAAGTGGCAAGAGAGGATGAGCGACTCGCTTCTCGATTCGAATGAACATGGACAACGACAGGACCGACAGTGCGATCACCGCAATCGTCAGAGGGCTGGCCCATCCCCACTGCGGTCCTTGGTTGACACCGGCGAGCATCATCGACGCCCCCAGCCCCAGAGTCAGCGAGCCGGCAACGTCGAAAGTCACGTCATGGAGTCGTTCGGTATCGGGAAGCAACCAGAGTGCAACGACAACTCCGATGATGCACAAAGGAGCCTGCACCAAGAAGATGATGCGCCAACCGAAGGCCTCGACGAGTGGTGCACCAGCCACGACGCCGAGAACCGGCGCCCCGGCACTCACGAAGCTCCAGTAGCTCAGCGGTCGGACACGTTGGTCCGGAGGGAACAACCGGTTGATGTATGCCATCGTTGCCGGACCAGTCGCTGCACCCGCAGAAGCCGAAAGAATGCGAAACAACACCATGCTCGGGGCGTTCCAAGCCAGGGCTGTGAGAGCGGCGAAAATTCCCGCACCCGTGAGACCAGCCACGAAGACTCGTTTGTGTCCCCACAGATCACCGGCCTTACCAAAAGCCGGCCCGACGACGCCGAACGCGAGCATCGGTCCGGTGATCGACCATGACACCACCGAGATCGACGAGTCGAACTCTTCGGCGATGGAACCGAGGGACACGACGAGGATGGTGATCGTGAAGCCCACCGTGAACAAAGCCGACAGAACGACAACGAGCACCGCCCAGTGACGTTCGATCGGAACACGCTCTCCGATCCATCTGCGCAGCAGAATCGGCCACGGCACGACTCCGATCTCGTCGACTCCCGCAGAATCGACGTTCAGAGTTCGGCGGGTCTGCCCTGTGGAATCAGTACCCACTTGTCACAACTGTTTTGATCACGATTCGAGGGAGTTGATCACGATTTGGGGGCGAGACCGGACATGGCCTTGGCCAGATCCGAGACCGTCCACCGATCGTTCTGATTGATCTCCTCTGCCATCGTCCACGACTGGACGCGGGTGACCTGACCACCCTGAACGTAGAACGTCTCACCGGTGAACTCGCACAACTCCGACGACAAATAGGCGACGAGAGGCGACACGTTTGCCGGGTCCCACATGTCGAATGCGCCTTCCTTGGGCGCCATGACATCCTCGAGACCGGGGGTAGCCAAGGTGAGACGAGTGCGTGCCGCAGGAGCAATCGAGTTGCTCTTGACGTTGTAGCGCGACAGCTCCTTGGCGCAGATCTGACTGAATGTCGCAATGCCGGACTTGGCAGCTCCGTAGTTGGCCTGACCGGGATTCGAGAACAAACCCGAGGTGCTGCTCGTATGCACGAGATTGCGTGGCTTGGAAACGCCAGCTTTCGCCTGTTCGCGCCAGTAGGCGGCTGCGTGGTGCGTCGGCGCGAAATGACCTTTCAGATGGACTGCGATGACTGCGTCCCACTCCACCTCGGTCATGTTGACGAGAACTCGGTCGCGCAGAATTCCTGCATTGTTGACGAGGATGTCGAGGTCACCGAACGCGTCGATGGCGCTCTGCACCATCCGCTTTGCGCCTTCCCAGTCGGCGACATTGTCACCATTGACGATTGCTTCTCCGCCCATGGCGATGATGTCAGCGACCGTTTGCTGTGCCGGGGTCACATCGGAACCAGTTCCATCGTTAGCGCCGCCGAGATCGTTGACGACGACTTTGGCTCCCTCGGCTGCGAACAGCAGAGCGTGTTCCCGTCCGAGACCTCGCCCAGCTCCCGTGATGATGGCGACGCGCCCGTCCAAAGATCCCATGATCGAACTCCTTCGATTCCGCACACTCGGTGTACGACTGCTCGATCAGATTACGCCTGGTCCTCGAAGGGGGTGAAACCCGCTCCGAGGACCAGTCGTGCGTCTTGTCAGCCGAACTTGAGGTCGACTTTTGTGCCCTTGGCAACCTGGTTGCCCGACTTCAGAGCAACCGGTGCGGGTGCTGCGGTCGTCGTCGGGGCGGCCGTCGAATCGGTCGTTGTTGCCGCCGCAGCGCAGATCGACGAGACCGTCGGCAGACGGCTGGCCGAGAGGACCTTCTTCGCCTTGTCGCCTTCGACGGCGCCAACGACGAGTCCGGCATCCTTGAGCAACTGTTCGGCTTCGGCAAATGTCTTTCCGACGAGGCTCGGGAAGGCAACGAGCTCAGGGCCACGCGAGATCTTCACGGTCACAGCGCGACCTGGAGACAACTGTTCACCGAACGCTGGAGCCTGTTCGGCGATCGAACCCTGCGGAGCCTCGGAGAACGCTGTATCCGCACGGTTCATCTTCAGGCCGGCCTCGCGCAACTTGGTTTCGGCTTCGGTGACCGAGAGGCAGACGAGATTCGGAACGTCGATCGGCGTTGCTCCCTGGGAAACCACGAGATTGATGATCGTTCCCGGGACGACTTCTTCGCCGACAGCCAGAGTTGGCTGTTCCCGAACCTCGAAGCGGATGACATTGCCCTCCGGGATGTTGTCGTCGTACTCGAGAACCTCGTCACCGACTTCGAGGCCCTTCTCCAAGAGCAGCTCCTTGGCACGATCCACTTTCAATCCCACGATGTCGGGCAGCGGAACCGGAGGCGGTCCACTCGAGATGTAGAACGTCATGTCGCCGCCTGAGCGCAAACTCGAGCCTTCGGGCGGATCGGTTCGAATCACGGATCCTGCGGGAATGTCCACGCTCGATTCCATGATCGGCAGCACGTTCCACCCGTATTCCGTGATCATGTTCATGGCCGCGCCTTCGGTCTGACCCGACAGCATCGGCACGTTGTAGGCCTTGCTCTGGACTGCATTGAACGCGAAGTAACCACCGGCGATCAGTGCGAGCACCGCCACTGCGGCGACGATCCAGCGACCGATGGAGGGACCTTCGACCGCGTCGGGATCGAGTGGGTCGAGATAGGCGTCGTCGTACCCGCGATCGTCATAACCACGTCCGCTGTACTTGGGTTCACCGCCGCCGTAGGTGTCGACTGGACCGCGGATGACCATTCTGTGGGATCCAGTCGGCGTGTCGTCGATCACTGGACGACCCGGACTCGGCTTGCGCTCCGGAAAATTCGGAGCCGTGGAGATCAGCGGTCGTTCGGTTCCCCCCGAACGATCACCGGCGATCGCAGGGCGAAACATCGTCGCACTCGAGTCGTCACCGAAACGGATACTTCCCGACGGGTCACGACGTGAGGCTTCGGATCCGTTCAGGGCGGTCATGACCACCGGCAACGGAGTCGGTCGGCTGAGCGTTGGGGCAGCCTGCACCAGACCGCGCCCCATCTCTGCGGCAGTCGACCTCTCTGCAGAATTCGATCGGCCGGCCTTTTCGAGAACGGCGGCCAGGCCGCTGAGGTCCGCGGAGACAGGGAAAAGTTTGTCCACTCGCGCCGAAAGTGTTCCCACGACTGAATCGACAAGGAAGGGAACCTGGCCGGTCACGGACTCGACCAGGATCAGCGCCAGAGCGTAGATGTCAGCCTTCTCGTCGAAGGGCTCACCCGTTGCTTGTTCTGGAGCCGCATAACGAGCCCTCTCCATCGAGATCGTGGATGTATTGCGCCAAGAACGCTCAGCGACCACCGAGGCGATACCGATGTCGGCGACCCGCGCCTTGCGGTCCTCGCCGAACATGATCGCCGAGGGTCGCAGATCGTGATGGACGAACCCGCGCTTGTGGGCGAAGTCGAGTGCCCGACAAACTTCGACGCCGAGTATGAGCGCCTGGCTCGGGGTGAGGCGCCGGTTGCGATCGATCATGTCCTGGAGGGTTCCGCCTGGAAGTCGCTCGTGAACGACATAGGCCCGGTCCACGCCGTCGACATCAGCAAAGCCGTAGACGGTTGGGCAGACGATGTGCGGATGCTGCAGTCCGGCGGCCGCCGCCGCGCTGCGCAGGATCGAAGTGCCATCGTTGCGCGAGGCCGTGGCCGAGAAGAGGCGCAAGACCACATCCTGACCGGTGCGCTCATCGACTGCGAAGTACGTGTTCGACGATGTGGATCTTGCCTGCTCGGATTCGAGGAGGAATCGGTCGTCGATCAGCGAGCCGATCAGCGACTCTGGATCGTGGTTCTCAAAAACAGACATCGTTGCCAAACTACTGCCCTCGGTCGAGCATTGTGACCGCGGACTCGGTCGGAATCGGGGAAAAACGCTTGATTCGACGCCACAATGAGGCCGTGACCGACGCGACAGACTCCCCCGGATCAGACGCTCCCCTGCCCGCCATTCCTGCTCTACCGCGCCGACGCAGGGTCACTGTCGAACAGATCGTCATCAGCGGGGGTATCGCAATCGGGCTGATCCTCGTGATCCTCGGCCTGGACGCCGGAACGACCGGCCGAGATGCTCTCGGGTACCCCGATGAGATCGTCGACATCTCGCCCGCACCGAACGATCGCCAAGTGCTGTCGCAGACCGAGATCATCGTCGACCTCGTGGATGGGTACGAAGCTGTCCTCGTTCTCGACGGCATCGAACTTCCTGTGACGAGACTCGAAGACGTCTCGGGACGTTTGGCCGAACCCGGTCAGCAAGTCGAACTTCCACCAACTGCGATCTACGACCAGGGCAACTCCCTGATCCGCTTCTCACCTCGAGAAGGAGCCCCCGTCGAGAGATACGGGGTCGGAGTTCACGAGGCCAGAGTCATCTATTGGAAGATTGAGTTGGGACGCACTGCTGCTCGAAGCTTCACCTGGACGTTCGAAGTTCTCTGAGTCGTCCGTCGGTCGTCTCGGACGATCAGGTCGGCAACTCACCGGTTTCGAGCAACGTCACGAAACCCGCTTCGTCGAGAACTGGGACCGAAAATTCCTCAGCCTTCGCAAGCTTGCTCGCTCCAGGCTCACGACCGACCACGACTGCGAAGGTCTTCTTGGACACCGATCCGGGGCTCTTGCCACCGCGATCCTTGATGGCTCGCTCTGCACCGTCACGATCGAAACCATCGAGGCTTCCGGTCACGACAACGGCTTTGCCTTCCAGCGTGCGTGGAAGCGTCGAAACCACGACTCGACCGAACTGAACTCCAGCTCGGCGAAGTTTGTCGATGAACGCTTTGTTCTCTCGCTGCGAGAACCACCTCGTGATCGACTCGGCAATCACCGGTCCGACTCCTTCGACAGTGGACAATTCCTCCTCACTTGCGTTCATGATGGCATCGAGATGGCCGAACGCTTCTGCAAGCGCCTCAGCAGCAGCGGGTCCGAGATGTTTGATTCCGAGTGCCGTCAGAATCTTCGGCAAAGGACGATCCTTGGACGCTTCGATCGACTCGAGAAGTTTGTTCGCACTGATCTGGGCAAAACCTTCGAGACTCAGCAGATTCTCGGCTGTCAGGAAATAGATGTCGCCCGGATCGACGACAAGGCCGCCGTCAGCGAGCATCAGGACAGTGCGCTCTCCGAGTCCCTCGATGTCCATCGCGGTACGTGACGCGAAGTAGATGATGCGCTGTTCACGCTGATTCGGGCACCCCGATTCGACGCACACGATGTTGACTTCGCCCTCGGGACGCACGAGTCGACTCTCGAGGGGACACGGGCACGTCTCAGGGAACTTCCACGCGCGCGAATTCTTCGGGCGAAGGGCAAGCACTGGACCAACCACCTCCGGAATCACATCGCCCGCTTTGCGAACAGTCACGGTGTCGCCCGGACGCACGTCTTTGAGTCGGACCTGATCCTCGTTGTGCAACGTCGCCATCGCTACGGTCGATCCTCCGACGAAGACGGGTTCGAGGACCGCGAAAGGAGTGACGCGCCCGGTTCGACCGACCGAGACTTGGATGTCGAGAAGTTTGGTGGTGCGCTCCTCCGGTGGAAACTTGAATGCAATCGCCCATCTGGGAGCCCGCGAAGTCGATCCGAGGGCTGCGCGCTGCGTCAGGTTGTCGAGCTTCACCACGACACCGTCGATCTCGTACGGAAGTTGATGTCGGTTGCGCTGCCACAGTTCGCAGAAGGCAACGACCTCGTCGAAGGTCGACTTCATTTCGATGTGGGGGTTGACCGGAAAACCGAGATCGGCCAGATACTCGAGAGTCGCATGATGCGAATCGAAGTCGGGACCCTCCGAGATCTCACCGAGTTGATACGACCAGAACGACAATCCACGCGATGCAGTGACGTTCGCATCCTTTTGTCGAAGACTGCCTGCACCGGCATTGCGAGGGTTCACCGGAACTGGTTCGGGCTTCCTGCCCGCTGACAAACGGTCGACGTTCTCGGCCTCCTTGGCCAATCGGAGACGATGGAACGCATCGATCGGCAGATACACCTCGCCGCGCACCTCGAGAACGGAGGGAACCGAACGACCACTCGCGGATTCGAGAACTTTGGGAACCGACTCGATGGCGGCGACGTTTGCTGTGACGTCCTCTCCCGTGCGACCGTCACCACGGGTGGCGGCCTGCACCAATCTGCCGTTCTCGTACCGAATGCTGATCGCCAGTCCGTCGATCTTGAGTTCGCACATGTAGGCGATCGATGTCTCGATTGGGAAAGCCTTGACGATCCGTTCTCCCCAAGCTCCGAGTTCTTCCGGATCCATTGCGTTGTCGAGGCTCAT
>JBIIKC010000023.1:0-9946 GCA_044233375.1 Ilumatobacteraceae bacterium | reverse complement strand
CATCGCGCCCACGAGAAGTGCAACATCGGCATCCGCGAACGCGGTGTCGGCCGAGTCGGTCGCAACCACGCCCTCGAGGAGAGGGAACGCACAGTCATCGAGTTCCATGCGCACACCATCGAGAGCCTTGAGAGCCGGTGTGATTTCGAGCAACTGCAGAATCACTTTGGTATCGGGGCCCAACATCGCACCGGAGGCGATACGAAACAGGAGGCTGTAACCGATCTGACCGGCTGCACCGGTCACCGCAACACGAACTGGGGAGGACATTCCCCCAGCGTACGCCGATCTCGCCAGAGCCGAGAAAAGTAGCCGTCAAAGACGGCTACAAGCCCCGGCCGTCACAGACGGCTACACATCCCGGCCGTCACAGACGGCCGAGGGCGCGGAAGATGAGTTCGGCGTAGAAGACTCTTCCGTCGGTGTCGAGGTGGATCCCATCCTTGGTCAGACATGCTCCGACACAGTTCTCCACCTCACGCTCCCAGTCCACGACGATGACATTGGGGTATTCGAGAGGAAGATCGCGAATCATCGTGTTGTTCGGCTCCGTCCAGCCACGATTGGCCTTGCCGGTCACCATCACCACCTTGGGAACGTCGACCAGGGCTCGAAGCAGGCGATCCATCGTTTCTTTCTTGATGGGACCATTCGTACCGAGGTGTACGACCGCCGCATCCATCGTGACACCGAGGTCCTTCAACTGATGGAAGATGTCAGCCCCATTCTTGCCCTGACGATCCTGTTCGGCGTCGACAACGGCACCGAGAGCCTTCAGTTCACGCGCTGCCCCCTTCATCACCGAGTCACCGAGGGCAAAAACGGGATAGTGCCTCGACGAGCGCACCGTCGTCGGCGGCGCTGTCTCCTCGGGCGTCGGTGTCGTCGTCGGCGGCGGAGTCGTCTGAACGTCGGCCACGATGTCGACGATCGCTTCCTCGGCCGCGTCGAGGCTCGCCTGAACCTCGTTCAATCTGTTCTCCGCAGTAGCCAAACTGATGCCCGCAAAGATCGGCAACGTAGCGAAGGCGACGACAACAGCAGCCCACGTCTTCTTGTGAGTGCTCTCCGCGCTCTTCGACCGCAGAACACCGAGAATCGCCTTCTTGAACCGCTTCTCGCGGATCGGCAATTCGATGAATCGATACGAGATTTCGGTCAGGACAACGGTGACCAGCATCGCCAGCGCGAACTCGTGGACCTTCAACTTCACACCGGCCTCGTGCCGCAAAGCCTGGAAGATCGGCCAGTGATAGAGGTACAGCCCGTATGACCGCTCACCAATCGTCTTCAGGACCTTGTTCCCGAGCAATTCTCCTGTTCGGGATTTCGGATGGGCGACCGCAGCAATGACCATCAAGGTCGCAACGCCAGTGAGAAGGAATCCTCCGCGGAACAACCACGGATCGGCGTAGGTACCCTCCTCCCCGATCAGCTCCGTGACGTGCAGAGCCCACATCAAGAGAGCAAGTCCGATGATGCCGACGAGTGCGAACGGATCGAGAGAACGGCCCTTCGAGCGCATCGGTCCCCGCAACAGCGCATAGGGGCGCCACAGGAGAGCCATCGCTGCACCGAGGAGCAGTCCGCTCGCGCGACTCGGAGTCGACAGGTACAGAAGATCCACTTTCCCGACACACCGGCCTGCCACGTTCCAGTACGCGTCCGGAGTTGCCACGCAGTCTGCGCCAATCCGTCCACTCGGCATCAGGACGCCCACCGCCACAGTGATCGCAAGCGCAAAGGCCAAGAACCACAGAGCCACACGCGGCAGACGTCGGTGACCCTTGCGAAGGATCACCATCATCACGAGCGGCCAGAGTACATAGAACTGCTCCTCCACGGCGAGTGACCACAGATGGCGAAGCGGTGCGAAGTCGTTGACCGCCGTGTAGCCAGCCCCCACCCAGACCTGGAACCAGTTCGATCCGTACAGAAGTCCCGCGACGACGTCGCCACGGACAGCCCCGAGGGCATCTCGCTCGAAGAACGAGGTCCACAGAATCAAGAGCAGCATCATCACGAACAGGGCCGGCAGAAGTCGACGCGCTCGGCGGAGCCAGAAATCCTTCAGGTTGATCGCGGAAGTTCGCTCCTTCTCAGCAACCAACAGCAACGTGATCAAGTATCCGCTGATGACGAAAAAGACCTCGACCCCGAGGAACCCTCCGGCAAGCCACGTCGAATTCGCGTGGTAGACGATGACGGCCAGGACAGCGATAGCCCGCAAGCCGTCGAGTCCAGGGAGATAGGGGACGCGGCTCACTTGAGCCGATCGCGCAGAGGCCTGGTCTCGAGACATCGCCTTCTAGTCTGCCCGCTCGACCGGGGTCAGCGGTTTCATCTAGATGCCCGAGTCGACGCCAAGATGGCCGGGAAGACCCAAATGTGCGTAGATCTCCCGAGTGGCGGTGCTCCGATTGAGGGTGTAGAAGTGCAACCCAGGAGCCCCGGCCTCGAGCAGTTGGCGACTGAGTTCGGTGGCAGTTTCGACCCCGACCTTTCGAACCTCATCGGAATCGGACACGCCTTCCAAGCGATCAGCCAGCCACGAGGGGAAGCGAGCTCCGGACATCTTGGCCATCTTCTCGATCTGACCCGTATTCGTGACGGGCATGATCCCGGGAAGGATCGGTTTGTCGACACCGAGTGCGGCCATCTCGTCGCACAGTCGTGTGTAGACATCGACCTCGAAGAAGAACTGTGTGATGGCGAAATCCGCACGGGACAACTTCGCCGCGAGATGCCGGCGATCCGATTCACGATCGATCGAGCGAGGATGGACTTCTGGGTGCGCTGCCACGCCGACACAGAATCGATTGCCTGGCAGCACGTCATCGAGCAGGTCACTAGCGAAGAGATAATCACTCGCCGGGAGCGGACCCTCCACAGGTGGGTCGCCGCCGAGGGCGAGGATGTTTTCGATGCCAGCCGCTGCGTAATCGTCGAGGATGGAGTCGATGTCGCTGCGCATGTGACCCACGCATGTCAGGTGCGCCATCGGTGTGAGGCTCGTCTCCTGTTTCATCCACGAGACGACATCTTTCGTTCGCTGCCGAGTGCTTCCTCCCGCTCCGTATGTGACGCTGACGAAGCTCGGGTGCAGCGGTTCCAGTTCGCCGATCACACGTCCGAGTGACGCTTGCGCATCATCGGACTTCGGTGGAAAGAACTCGAAGGAAAACGTCCGACCTCGAGCGAGAAGGTCGGAGATGCGAGTCATGGCATCAGTGTACGAGGCAACCCTTGCGCTCTCCGGCGTACGGATGTCGCTGCAATCTGACGCTTGTCTCCACCTGGGTCATCACATCAAGGGCTACCGCAACGCAGCTCTTCACAGCTCTGGTCAACTCAGTTGAAGTCTCTCAGTCGCCTGACCTGTGAGTTCAGCAATGAGGTCGAAGTCCTTGTCGAGGTGGAGCAAAATCAAGTCCGTGAGTTCCGCTGTCGCGGCGACCAGTAAGTCGGGGATCGAAGGCGCTCGGTGGTGACCGCGCTCGGCGAGGGCGAGCTGCATTTCGACCGCGCGGTCTTCGATCTTCGGTGTCAAATACTCAACCGGCATCGAGGAGATGGGCGGTTCTGTGAGCAGCATGCGATGGTCGGTGCCTGTGCGTGCCGAGTAGCCCACCTCGAGGCGGGTCACTGTCGAAATCCTGAGGAGCCCGCGGTCGATGCGGCTCGTCCATTCGGTTGGATCAGCGGCTTTGTTGAGACGGACAAGTGCTGATTTGTCGATGAGCCAGGCAGTCACGTCCACGCGTTCGACATCACGTCGCGGTCGTCGAGATCGGCAGTCAACTTGGCGACTTTCTCCAAATGTTCGAGAGTGGTCGGGCCCGAAACCCCTGCGCGCTCGCGCTCGAGAGTTCTCCGCAAGTACTCGGTACGAGAGAGTCCGACTCGCTTGGCCCGAGCATCGATTGCTGCGATCACTTCGTCGGGGATATCCCTGATCAAGATGTCGGTCATCGACTCCACCTCCTGATATCTGAAGATATCACCGCTGGGCCGCGGCTGCGATTGCGTTCGCGATCTGGAGCAATCCCTTGATTTTGCACCCGTCAGTGGCGGAAATGGCGTTGGCCGGTGAAGACCATCGCCACACCGAGTTCGTTTGCAGCGGCGATCACTTCCTCGTCGCGCACACTTCCTCCCGGCTGGACGACAACCGCCACCCCAGCGCGCGCAACTACATCGAGCCCGTCACGGAACGGAAAGAATGCATCGCTTGCGCACACGCCACCGAGTGCTCGACCATCGGCGCGTTCGACGGCGATCCGGGCCGAGTCCAAGCGATTCTGCTGCCCGGCTCCGATTCCGACGGCTCGACCGTCGCGCACCAACACGATGGCGTTCGAACTCACTGCTGCGACGACATGCCACGCGACTGCGATATCGGCCCATTGATCTTCGCTCGGTTGATTCGTTGTGACGACGCGCCACGCTGACGGGTCGACTCTCACCAGATCCGGTGTTTGAACGAGCAAGCCTCCATCGATCGAACGAACGTCGAGACCGCTCCCGTAGGGAACGGACCCGCTCAGTATTCGAAGGTTCGGCTTGTCGAGAAGAATCGACAGCGCATCGACGTCGAATTCGGGAGCGATGACGACTTCCGTGAAGACGTTCACGAGTGCCGACGCCATCTCCCGAGTGACCCGGCGGTTGACCGCCACGATGCCGCCGAAAGCGCTGACCGGATCGCAGTCGTTGGCACGGCGATAGGCCTCCACGATCGACCCTCCGGGTACAAGGGCTACTCCGCACGGATTCGCGTGCTTCACGATCACACACGCTGGGTCCGAGAATTGATTCACCAACGACCAAGCTGCGTCGGAGTCGTAGACGTTGAGATAGCTCAACTCTTTTCCTCCGTGCTGAACAGCATCGTCCCACCAACTCGCCTGACCTTCGATCCGGTAGCGGGCTCCGATCTGGTGGGGGTTCTCCCCGTATCGCAGCGACTGCGCCCGTTCGATGTGAATACTCGTATCGAACGGAAGTTGTGAATCGTCGTCCTCGTCGGAGTCGAGCCAATCGGCGATCTGCGCGTCGTAGTGCGCGGTCGAGCGAAATGCCGTCTGCGCAAGTCGCTTTCGGGTGACAGGTCCCACCTCGCCGTTCACACGGATGTCGTCGAGTACGAGTGTGTAGTCCTGCGGTCGAACGACGACAGCGACGTGGGCGTGGTTCTTCGCCGCCCCGCGCACGAGAGTGGGTCCTCCGACATCGATCAACTCGATGCTCGGATCAGTCGAGAACGGATAGAGATTGACGACGACGAGGGAGATCGGGCGGATTCCGTACTGCTCCATCTCTCGCACATGTTCAGGATCGGCGAGGTCACCGAGAATGCCGCCGTGAATCAACGGGTGGAGGGTCGCAACCCGGTGACCGAGCATCGGGGGAAACCCGGTGATCATTGCGACGTCTGTGACCTCGAGCCCTGCTTGGGCAAGGACCTTGGCGGTTCCGCCACTCGACCAGATGTCCCAACCTGCCTCGATGAGCCCACCAGCCAGATCGACGATCCCCGTTTTGTCGTACACGCTCAACAGGGCAACCGGCATGATTCGACACTACCGATACTCCCCCAACCCACTCCGCGGACATCCCAGCCCCGCACTACGGACATCGTGCCCATCATGTGATCAAGTGCATGGTCTCCATGCGGTACGGTTCGCTCGTCGGGGAAACCTCCGACGTCAAGAAGGAGCATGTGCACATGGATTTTTCGAAACTCAAGACCGCTGACTGGCTCAAGGTCGGCGGCGCTGCGGGAATGTTGATCTTCGGATTCTTCGATTGGGCAAAGTTCGATTTCATGGGGATCTCGACCTCTGGAAACAACGTGTTCAACTATCCGGTGCGCGGTCTCATCTCGTGGATTCTCGTGATCGGTGTCGGCGTCGTGACGATCCTCGGTGCTCAGGGAAAGAAAGTTGGCAACTTCCAGTGGCCGGTCGTATCGGTCCTTGCCACTGCGGTAGCAGCGGTTCTGATGTTGTTGCTCGTGATCCTGGGTCCTGACGATTCGGGAGTCGACTTCAAGCCAGCCTTCGGACTCTGGTTGTCGTTCATCTCGACGATCGTCGCCCTTGCAGGATCGGTGATGTCGTTCCAGTCCGACGGTGGAAATCTCAAGGATCTCACCGATGTCGAGAAATTGAAGAAGGGTTTCGGCAAGAGCTGAGCCGCTCAGCGAAATGTTCGCAAGAACTGGCGCTCACCGTCACGGTGGGCGCCAGTCTTGTGTCGAGGTCGGTTGTACCTACTGCTCGGATTCGCCTCAGCCGAGTGACGCGACGATCTCAGCCATGAGATCACCTGCTTCAGTCGGATTCTGACCGACCTTCACTCCAGCAGCGCGCAGCGCGTCCATCTTGCCCTGAGCTGTTCCCTTGCCTCCCGAGACAATGGCGCCCGCATGACCCATCTTCTTTCCAGGAGGCGCAGTCACACCCGCGATGTAGGCGCTCATCGGCTTGGTCACCGAAGCCTTGATGAACTCAGCAGCCTCTTCTTCGGCAGATCCACCGATCTCACCGATCATGATGATCGCGTGAGTCTCCGGATCGTTCTGGAATTCACGCAGGCAATCGATGAAGTTCGTTCCCGGAACCGGGTCGCCGCCGATACCGACACACGTACTCACACCAATTCCTCGCTGCTTCAACTCGTACAGCGCCTGATAGGTCAAGGTTCCCGATCGGCTGACGATGCCGACGTTCTTCTTGTCTGCACTCGGCAGTGCCGCAATCTCACCAGCAGTGATACCGATGTTGCACTTACCCGGGCTGATGATGCCCGGACAGTTGGGTCCGAGCAGGCGAGTCTTCGGAAAGTCTCGAACGAGCGTGTTGTAGACGCGGGCTTCGTCCTGGGCGGGAATGCCCTCGGTGATGCACACCACGAAACCGATTCCGGCTGCAGCTGCCTCGAGAATCGCCGACGGTGCAGCCTTCGGGGGAACGGCGATGAACGATGCGTTGGCGCCCGTTGCCTTCACTGCCTCGGCAACGGTGTCGAAGACGGGAATGCCCTCGACATCTGACCCGCCCTTTCCGGGCGTGACTCCGCCGACGACATCGGTGCCGTAGGCCTTGTTGCGCAGGCCGTGATACTTCCCTTGACCGCCGGTCAGGCCCTGAACGATGACCCTGGTGCTCTTGTCCACGAAGATTGCCATGACGTCACTTCCCGTTGGCCAGCGCGACTGCTGCGCGTGCGGCTTCCAACATCGTTGGTTTGGAGATCAATTTGGATTCCGGAATTCCGGCATCGGCGAGAATGCGCCTACCTTCTTCAGCATTCGTACCGTCGAGGCGAATGACGATCGGTGCTCGCAGATTCACGCGAGACAGAGCCTCGACGATTCCCTTGGCAACTTCTTCACCGCGGGTGATGCCACCGAAGATATTGATGAAGATCGAGTTCACCTTCTGATCGAAGTTGATCACTTCGAGCGCTGCTGCCATCACGTCGGCATTCGCGCCGCCACCGATGTCGAGGAAGTTGGCTGCGGAACCTCCAACCTGGTTGACGACGTCGAGTGTGCTCATTGCAAGACCAGCCCCGTTGGCGATGATCCCAACGGTGCCGTCGAGGCCGATGTACTGAAGGTCGTGCGTACGTGCCAGTTTCTCCCGCTCGTCGAGTTCTTCGGTCGCTCGGAACTCGTCCCACTCGGGATGACGAAATCCTGCGTTGGCATCCAAGCTGACTTTCGCGTCGAGAGCGTGCACTTCGCCGGTCGGCTTGAGGATCAGCGGGTTGATCTCTGCGAGGTCACAGTCGCCTTCGGTGAAACAGCGATAGAGCTTCACGAGGATCTCTGCGACACCTGCTTGTGCCTTCGCTGGAATCTTCGCGTCAGCGGCGGCTTTGGCTGCAGTTGCCGCCGGCAATCCGTCGACTGGATCGATGTGCAACTTGACGATCGCATCGGGATCCTTCTCCGCGACCTCTTCGATGTCGACGCCACCCTGGGCCGACAGCATCAGAAGATGCTTCTTCGCCGCTCGGTCGAGAGTGAACGAGGCGTAGTACTCCTCGGCGATGTCGCTCGCATGCTCGATCCACAGACGACGCACGACGTGGCCCTTGATGTCCAATCCGAGGATGTTGCCGGCATGTGTGCGGACCTCATCGGCGTTCCCTGCCAACTTGATGCCGCCAGCCTTTCCTCGTCCACCGACTTGAACCTGCGCCTTGACGACAACCGGATATCCCGCCGATTCAGCAACACGCACGGCCTCCTCGACGGTGTCTGCAGGTCCGCCCGGACTCACCGGAATGTCATAGCGGGCGAAGTACTGCTTGCCCTGATACTCGAACAGGTCCATGTCAGGAGTCCTCTCTTACGTCCAATTCGTTCTCCAACCATTGTGCGATCGCTTTCAGCGACGAACCCGGACCGAAGATCTGGGCAACGCCCTGCTCGCGCAGAGCTCGCGCGTCGGCATCGGGAATGACGCCACCGCCGAACACCAACGTGTCACCGAGGTCCCGATTTCGCAACTCCTCCATCACTCGGGGGAAGAGAGTCAGATGGGCTCCTGACAGCAGCGACAGACCGACTGCATCGACATCTTCTTGAAGGGCAGTTTCGGCAATCTGTTCTGGCGTCTGATGCAGTCCCGTGTAAATGACCTCGAAACCATGATCGCGCAATGCTCGCGTGATGGTCTTCGCGCCGCGATCGTGTCCGTCAAGACCCGGTTTGGCAACGACTACTCGATAGGGCCGCTTCACAAGACGGTAACCCTATGCCTTCACAAGTGGATCGCACACATTCGAGGTCGCTCTCGAGGAGGGGTCGTGGTCCGGCTCGGTCGTACTCCAGCACGAGTCGACCTGATGGGAATCGACATCTGAATCGACCAGCAGAGTCGATGGACGAGGGATCGGGCAGAATCACATCGTGCGCCTCCCCGAATTCCGCTCCCCCGTGGCCAGAGCCGCAGCCCCCGTCGTGGCGGGTCTCGGATTCTTTGCCGTTCTCGGCCTCCTGCTCTGGGGCATCGCTGACGTGATGTCCGGCGAGCAAGTGCAAACGACGACCCTGACACCGGACCGTCTCAAAGTCGGTGACATCCGACGGTGGGCTGAATCGATCGATGCAGAGGGACCCGTCCTGTTCCCCGGCCTCGGAACGACGACCGGGACGCGGACCATTGTTCTCGACCATGAAGGCGACAACCCCGAAAGTGGGTGGAGTTTGCACTACGCACACCCAGAAGATCGCGATGAGTCGTGTGCGATCGAACAGATTCCCGGCACCGATACTTTCAGCGACTGCGAGGGCCGCACACTCGAAGTCTCCGATCTCGCACCGCCGACCGGAGGAGAGTTTCCGATCATCGAGGATCGCACGATCCTGTACATCGACCTCGGTGAGCGACCTCTCGATTCGATCCCCTCACAACCCGAGTCAACGACAAAGAAGAGCGTTCCGTCCTGACGGCCACCGCGCTCAGCGGTCGGGCGGCCACAGGCGCGGGAACCACTCGCCAGCCAATGGCTGACCTTCGATCCTCTCATCGTCACGACTGTCGATCACTGCAGAGAAGTCTGGGGACGTGGTCCACTCCCTTGGTGCATGAACCATGTCGTCGCCGAGGACTCGCAAACTGAACACTCTGCGACGCTGGGAACCGATGACACCCGGCGCTCCGTGCACCGTCAGCATGTGGAAAGCGACAGCGTCTCCCGGTTCGAGTGCCCACCGTCGCAATGCGGACGGATCGCGACGGATGTCGTCGTCGATATTGCCCATTTCGATCAGTGAACCCTCGGGAAACCATTTCGCCTGGTGGTCGAGAAACGAGCGCGGCATCAACCACGGTCCGAGGTGGGTTCCGGCAACCATCTCGAGCGTCGACTCGATGGGAACCGGATCCACCGGTATCCAAAAGCTCACGTTCTGACGACCTTCGACGTC
>JBIIKC010000021.1:0-10154 GCA_044233375.1 Ilumatobacteraceae bacterium | reverse complement strand
CCACCCATCGCAGATTTCAGCTGCGAGTGCGACATTCTTCGGACCCTCTGCTCCGAGGAAGATCGGAATGCTGCTGCGAAGCGGGTGCACGGTCGGCTTCAGCGGTTTGCCGAGTCCAGCGCCATCGGCGCCAGAGTACGGAAGGTCGTAGAATTTGCCGTGGAGTTCGACAGGCTTCTCTCGCGCAAGAACCTGTCGAACGACGTCCACGTACTCGCGAGTACGCGCGAGCGGACGCGGATACGGCTGGCCGTACCATCCTTCGACAACTTGAGGACCGCTCGCCCCGAGACCGAGGATGAAGCGCCCATTCGACAAGTGGTCGAGGGTGAGAGCTGCCATCGCAGCAGCCGTTGGTGTTCGGGCGCTCATCTGCATGATCGCAGTCCCGAGCCGAACCTTTTCGGTGTGTGCCCCCCACCAGGCCAAGGGAGTCAGGGCGTCGGAACCGTATGCCTCGGCAGTCCAAATCGAGTCGAAGCCGAGCCGTTCGGCTTCGAGGACTGCTTGAGCAGCTCCTGCTGGCGGACCGGCACTCCAATATCCGGTGTTGTAGCCGAGGGAGATTGTCTTTTGATCGTTCGCCATCGAACGATCGTTCCATATGCGACGGGTCTGAGCGAAGCCGGTTGGCGATCGATGCTCCCCGATGCTGATTGGGACAAGTCCTTGACGTTGCGATCCATCGATGGTGTACCGTTCATCCGCATATTCACAAGGGGGGGTAAGCGATGGGGATCTTCAAGGAAATCAACAATCTGAAGAAGCAGGGAAAGGAAATCGCGAAAGAGACCGGTCAGCCGACGGGGATGCTGGGAATGCTCAAGGGGCTCCCAGATCAGCTCGCTCAGGCGAATCAGATGGTTTCCGACGCTCGAACGATGCAGGCTGACATCGCCCGCGAACAGCAGATACTCGCGTCTGGCACTCGAGCGACTGCGACTGTCACGGGACTCGCCTCAACGGGAACTCTCGTGAACAACAGTCCGCTCGTCGTCATCGACCTGAAAGTCAATGTGAACGGGCAACCTGAGTACGCAGCGCAGATTTCCTCGCCTGTTCCACACATCTACATGCCGCAGTTGCAGGTCGGCTCGACTGTTGCGGTTCGCGTGGACGCTGCAAACCAATCGCTGATCGCGCTGGACTGGGCGAATCAGGGGCAGGTCGGCTGAACGTTCCGAACTACGGGCGTGGAGGGCGGCGAATCGGTTCAGCGTTCGCCCCTCTCGGTGTGCGGTCGGCCGGCGGGGAAGGACGATCGTGGTTCTGGGCACCATTGGTGTTCGGTATCGGGTTCACCATCGGCGGGCTCTTTCTCATCACGTCATCGCTTCCCGGCGGTGTGTCGTGGATCGTTATCGGTGGAATCTCGATCGTTGTCGCATTGTGGGTGCGACGAGATCTGACATCGCCCGACGGAGAAGTCGAATTCCCGGGTGTTCTGAGTCGGGAAAAGGTGGCGGAGGTTCGACGATCGGGTCGAGACGCTCAGGCGCACATTGCAACATTCCGATATCTCGGTGTGACTTTCGAAAATTGTACCTTGGTCGAGTTAACTCTCGCCATTGACGGATTGTCCGAACTCGTCGGGACCAGGTTGTACGTTCCATTGTCTCGAACCTCGGCGCTGGTCACTGATCGAAAGATCGACGTTCGATACTCGCCAGGTCAGCCGAGCCACATCATCGTGAACTGGGGAGATTGACCGACTTCCACCGAATGACCATGGACTTCGAGCCTGGTCGTTCACATATCCGACGGCGACGGATCGAAAGTGATCGACAGTTTCTGCGGACCGTAGATCGCTGTACCCGCTGGCTTCCATTCGACCGGACCGTCGAGGGCGAGGTTGGGCATTCGTTCGGCAAGGATGGGGAGTGCCTCTTGTTGCTCGGCACGCGCCAGGGCAGCGCCGAGGCAGTAGTGAATGCCCGACCCGAACGTCAGCTGAGGTTGGCCCGATGGCTCGCGACGAATGTCGAATGTCAGCGGGTCGGAAAAGACTGACTCGTCGCGATTGGCCATGGCGAGGGCTGGTGTGACGATCGTTCCTGCGGGAAACAAGATCCCTTTGTATTCGATGTCGACACTCGCAAATCGTCCGGTGGCTCGCACTGCGCCGACATAGCGCATCGTTTCCTCGACTGCTCGCGGAGCGAGATCGGGCTGCTCGGCGAGCAACTTCCATTGCTCGGGATGTTCTGCGAACAATGCCACGGAGCAGCCGAGTTGATTGCGCGTCGTGTCGGTTCCTCCGACGATGACCGCCATGACCATCATCACGAGTTCGTCTTCGCTGAGGCGGTCACCTTGTTCCTCGGCCGCAATCAGGCTCGTGATCAGATCGTCGGCTGGAACATTGCGGCGTGCCGCAATCAGGTCTCGTGAATACGCATCGAGTTCTTCTTGGGCACTGACGATGAGGTCAACTTCGTCGGCAGCAGTGGCGTTGAAGATGCGCAAGACGTCCTCGGCCCAGCGACTGAACAACTCCCAGTCCTTTTTGGGAGCCCCGAGAAGTTCGCAGATGATCGGGATGGGATACGGGTCGCACACATCAGCAACGAGATCACAGTGTCCCTCCGTTGCCACCGGATCCACGAGCGAGTTCATCACCTCGCGCATGAACGGACGCAGTCGGTCTGCTGCGCGCGGCGAGAACGCTGGGGCGACCAAACGTCGAAGTCGAGTGTGGACGTCGCCTTCGGCTGACAGGATCGATTCGCGACGTCGTTCGTTGATCCGAGAATCCTGGACACCGGAGAGTTCGGCAGCCAACCCTGCTGCACTGTGCCAGCGCTTGTCGCGCAGGATCGCTTGGCAGTCCTCATAGGTGAACACTGGGTAGGCAATGGCTCCGCGCGCGATCCAGGTTTCGGATGCAAGACGAGCCAATTCCCGCCGGTGCTCCTCATCCTCGGCGAAGTCGAATGGGACGCGCGGAATATCGAGTTCGCTGATGGGGGTAGCCATGGGAGCAACCTAGTCCGCATGCTCGAATCTTTCGAGATCGATTCGACGCAACTCCAGCCTTCCGTGCCATTTGTGCGTTCGCCTAGAGTGCTGCCATGCAGACGTATCGCAATTTCGTCAATGGTCAGTACGTGGATGCGGCCGACGGCCGCACGATTCCGGTCATCGACCCGTCGACAGGGGCGCAGTATGCGACTGCTCCGTTGTCGGCCGATGCCGATGTCGATGCAGCGATGAAGGCCGCTGCGAGCGCGTTCGAGACATGGAGAGACAGCACGCCCAAGGATCGTTCGCTGGCCTTGTTCAGAATCGCCGATGCCATCGAAGCTCGCGCAGAGGAGTTCATCGAACTCGAAGGTCGCAATTGTGGAAAGCCGTTTGCGGTCACTCGGTCCGAGGAGATTCCGCCGATGGTCGATCACGTTCGCTTCTTCGCAACGGCCGCGCGCCATCTCGAAGGCAAGAGCGCCGCAGAGTACGTCCCCAACATGACGAGCTACATCCGGCGTGAACCGGTCGGTGTCTGCGCCCAGGTGGCGCCATGGAACTACCCGATGATGATGGCGGTGTGGAAGTTCGCTCCCGCCATCGCTGCGGGTAACACCGTCGTTCTCAAGCCGAGTGACACCACGCCGGTGACGACGACGCTGCTTGCAGAGATCTGCGCCGAGTTCCTGCCACCGGGAGTCATGAACGTCATTTGCGGAGATCGCGACACTGGGCGTGCGATGGTGGCCCACGACGTTCCTTCGCTCGTGAGTGTCACGGGTTCGGTGCGAGCAGGGATGGAAGTTGCCGAATCGGCGGCAAAGAGTCTGAAGCGGGTCCATCTCGAGCTCGGCGGCAAAGCGCCTGTCGTCGTCTTCGATGATGCCGATATCGCAGCCGCCGCCGAGGGCATCGCCATCGGCGGATACTTCAACGCCGGCCAAGACTGTACGGCAGCAACGAGAGTCCTGTGTGCACCAGGCGTGTACTCGGACTTCGTGGCTGCTCTGTCCGAGCAGGCTCAGGCGACTCAATTCGGTATGCCCGACGACGATGTCCTGTTCGGACCTGTCAACAACACCAACCAGTTGGCGCGCGTCGCAGGATTCTTCGATCGACTGCCCGATCATGCACGAGTGAGTGCAGGCGGAGCGCGAGCTGTTGGCTCGGGATTCTTCTTCCCCCCGACAGTGGTGAGCGACCTGAAGCAGGGTGATGAAATGGTCCAGACCGAGATCTTCGGGCCCGTCATCACCGTTCAGAAGTTCAGCGACGAGGACGAGGCGGTTAGATGGGCAAACGGGGTCGACTACGGTCTGGCGTCGAGTGTCTGGACGAAGGATTTCGGTCGCGCCATGAGAATGACCAAGCGGCTGGACTTCGGATGCGTGTGGATCAACACTCACATCCCCATGGTCGCCGAGATGCCACACGGGGGATTCAAGAAGTCGGGTTACGGCAAGGACCTGTCGGCTTACGCACTCGACGATTACACCCGCATCAAGCACGTGATGGCCAATCTCGACAGCTGACGGCTGCACGACAGTTGATGTCTGGACGACTCGAGGAAATTTTGGTGTCGATGGGTCTCGTTGTTCCCTTGGGGGTAACATTCGCCGGTCGTCAACGGGTTCTTCGCTCCGAGCGAGAAGTGGATCATCAGGGGGTCGCGGATTGAGCGAGCACGCCAACACCGATGAGGGCTCGACTGCGCCGTCCAGCCGTCGTGGCACAGATGAACGGGAAGTCATCGGTTTGCGTGGCCTCTCCAAGACCTTCGGGGACTTCACCGCGGTGCACGACGTCGATTTCGGCATCCGGTCCGGTGAGTTCTTCTCGATGCTCGGACCCTCGGGCTGTGGCAAGACGACGATTCTGAAGATGATCGCCGGGTTCGAACGCCCCACGACCGGCAAGGTGATGCTCGAAGGCGTCGACGTGTCAGCAGTCCCTCCACACAAGCGCAACATCAATACGGTCTTTCAGCAGTACGCCCTCTTCCCGCACATGTCGGTTGCGGACAATGTGGCATTCGGGCTTCGGGCGAAGAAACGTCCCGAGTCCGAGATCAAGAAACGAGTCGGGGACATGCTCGGCGTCGTCAGGCTCGGGGATTTCGCAAATCGCCGCCCAGCACAGTTGTCGGGTGGCCAGCAGCAGCGAGTCGCTCTCGCCAGAGCTCTCGTCAACATGCCGAGCGCACTCTTGCTCGATGAGCCTTTGGCCGCTCTCGACTTGAAACTCCGCGAGGCGATGCAGATCGAACTCAAGCGCATTCAGGCCGAGGTCGGAATCACGTTCGTGTTCGTCACTCACGATCAAGGTGAAGCTCTGACGATGAGCGACCGTATCGCAGTGATCAACGAAGGTCATGTGGAGCAGATCGCCAGCCCGGAAGAGATCTACAACAACCCTGCCTCACTGTTCGTTGCCGGTTTCATCGGGTCAGCGAACCTGCTCCCGGGAACGGTTGTCGGCCGGGACGGGGACACGTTCGTCGTGGAACTGAAGTCGGGCCTGCGAGTGGCCGCGGAAGCGGGGCGAACTCCAGCACAGGGGGCTCGAGTGTCGGTGATGCTTCGTCCCGAGCGTTTGCATCCGGTCGCGTCGGAGCCTGCAGATGGCTGCGGGTTGCGAGGCACAGTGACCGATGTGATCTTCCACGGAGCGTGGCTGCGTGTCGCATTGAGACTTCCCGACGGCACGGAAGTCGTCGGCGAAGCCGATGCAGACAGCGACTTGCCCTCGCTGCGACCCGGCAACGAACACTGGGTGGGGTGGTCGAAGTCTGCGCCATACCTTCTCGACGGATGGCCCGATCGTGCTGGGGCAACCGATCTCGACGCCGTCGAAGTGGAGGCGGCACTGTGATGTCATTTGACATCGACCGTGTCTCGATTTTCTCCGACCAAGCTTGGGCGGCGAATGTGTCTGTTGAACGTGGCTTGTGTAAGGTCACAAAACCGGCAGCGGTTTCCGGGCGCGGCCAACCAGCTGTCGAGAACGTCCCACCGAGATATTTCCCACCGAGATATTGAAGCCAGTCCTTCACCACGAGAGGAATCACGATGTCCAAAAACTTCCCTGACATGCAGAACAGCAAGACCCCGATGTCACGTCGTCAGTTGTTGGCACGTGCGGGTGCACTCGGTGCAGCCGGACTGTCCTTGCCGGCGGTTCTTGCCGCATGTGGCGGTGGAGGCAGCAGTGGGAGCGGCGGAGGCGGATCATCGCTGTATGTCGAGAACTGGCCGTTGTACATCGACCCGTCGGAAGAGGGCGCGATCGGAACTGCCGAGCGCTTCATGGAAGCGACCGGTATCGATCTGACCTACACCGAGGCTTTCAACGACAATCTCGAGTATTTCGCAAAGATTCAGCCGTTGCTCGGTACGGGCAAGACGATCGATCCCGACATCATCGTCCCGACTCAGTGGATGGCCGGTCGACTGCGTGATCTCGGTTGGCTCGACAAGTTGCCGATCGATCAGGTTCCAAACGCCAAGAACCTCGAAGACGTTTTCCAGAACCCGCCGAGCGATCCCACGGGTGAATACAGCTTGCCTTGGCAGGCTGGTACCGCAGGCATTGCCTACAACCTTGCCGCAACTGGTCGCGAGTTGAAGAGTGTCAGCGATCTGTTCGATCCCGAGTTCAAGGGTCGAATCGGCATGCTCACCGAGATGCGCGACACGATTGGCCTCTTGCTGCTCGGACTCGGTATCAACCCGTCATCGCTCAAGTCCTTCGATGAGGCGGCTGGGGCATTCGAACAACTCGAGAAGGCGAAGTCTGATGGTCAGATTCGTGCCTTCACCGGCAACGACTACACAGACGATCTTGCGTCGGGCAACTTCGCTGCGTGCGTCGGTTGGTCCGGAGACGTTTTGCAGCTGTCGGCCGACAACCCCGATATCCGCTTCATCGTTCCTGAAGAGGGTGGAACCCTGTGGTGGGACACCATGGTGATGCCCAAGGGTGCGAAGAACCGGGACGCCGCAGCAAAGTGGATGGATTTCGTGTACGACCCGTTGCAGGCAGCACAGTTGACGGTCTGGGTGCAGTACCAGTCCCCGGTCAAGGGCGTGCGCGATGAGGTCGCCAAACTCGATCCGGCACTTGCCGACAACCCACTCGTGTTCCCGGACGAAGACACCCGCAAGCGACTCTTCCCGTTCGCAGCTCTGGACGCTGACACCGAGGCAGAGTTCGAGGAGGCATTCTCGAGGATCACAGGCGCCTGATCGATGGCAACAGCCGTCGTCGAACGCGTCCGATCTGCGGATCGGTCGTCTGGGGAGAAGGGTGGCCTCGCCTTACTGATTCTCGTAGGTGTGTGCCTTCTCGCAATTGGGGCGGGTTGGCTCCCGGACGGGCTCGACTTCCTGCTGCTCGTCGTGATCGGTCTTGCACTCGTCGGACTGATCATGGCGGCAGTACTCGGCGGCCCAGATCTGAGGCGGGCGCTTGCACCATACGGACTCCTCAAGCCTGGTTCGATGTGGTTGGCGTTGTTCTACCTCGCCCCCTTGTGGACACTCTTGCGCAACTCCTTGTCCGCAAAGGAAACGCGTTTCGACGTTCAGGCAAAGTTCAGCTGGGAATTCTCAAACTATGGAACGGCGTTTTCGGATTTTGGTCCTCAATTCGGGAGAGCATTTCTTTACGCCGGCGCGGCCACCGCTCTGACGATTCTCATCGGCTATCCGGTCGCTTATTTCATTGCATTTCGCGGTGGTCGTTGGCGAAACATCCTCCTCGGTCTCGTGGTCGTGCCGTTCTTCACGAGTTACCTGATCCGAACCATCGCGTGGTCGTCGATTCTGGCTGACTCAGGTCCTGCAGTGAGCGTGATCGAGAAGCTTCGACTCGACGGAATTCTCGAGGGAATCGGCATCATGGACGACGGTCGCTTGATCAATACGGCATCAGCTGTGGTCTTCGGTCTGACCTACAACTTCTTGCCATTCATGATCCTGCCGATCTACGTCAGTCTGGAAAAGGTCGATACGCGGCTCATGGACGCGGCGCAGGATCTCTACTCGTCAGCATCGAGAGCTTTCCGTAAGGTCGTTCTGCCTCTATCGATCCCTGGAGTGTTTGCGGGAACATTGCTGACGTTCATCCCGGCAGCAGGCGACTTCGTCAATGCTCAGTTCCTCGGAAATCCGAACACCACCATGATCGGAAACTCGATTCAGGATCAGTTCCTTCGACAGAACAACTATCCAGTTGCGAGTGCGATGGCTTTCGTTCTGATGGCGATCATCACGATTCTCGTCCTGATCTACAGCAAGTTCTTTGGCACTGAGGACCTGGCGTGAGTCGCGCGTTCAGCCTCCGTACCCGAGTCGGAAGGGGAGCGCTTGCGGCTTATGCGGCTGCAGGCTTCATTTTCCTTTTCACACCGATCGCATTCATCGTTGCGTTCTCGTTCAACAAACCCAAAGGGAAGTTCAACATCATCTGGCAGGAATTCACCCTCGACAACTGGCGAAATCCTTTGGCTGATGAGGCATTGACCGAGGCGTTGTGGACGAGTTTGCGAATTGCGGCACTGTCGACAGTGATCGCAACGATTCTCGGATCGATGATCGCGATCTCGCTGTCCAGGTACACGTTTCGCGGCTCGTCGACGTACAACTTCCTGTTGGTGCTTCCGCTGACGACACCGGAGATCGTCCTCGGTTCTTCGTTGGCAACGCTCTTTCTCGGTCAGACGATCGTCGAATTCGGATTCACCACGATCGTGATAGCCCATGTCATGTTCCAAGTCAGCTTCGTGGCACTCACGGTTCGAGCTCGGATTCGAGGATATGACTGGACATTGGAGCAGGCCGCCCAGGATCTCGGTGCATCACCTTTCATGACCTTTCGCAAAGTGACTCTTCCGTTGATTCTTCCTGGGATCATGGCCGCAGCATTGTTGGCCTTTGCGCTGTCGATCGATGACTTCATCATCACGTTCTTCAACGCTGGTTCGACGATGACATTCCCTCTGCAGATATTCGGAGCATCTCGTGTCAGCATCTCGCCGCAGATCAACGTCCTTGCAACGTCGATTCTGCTGCTGACAGTGACAATTCTCGCAGTGGGAACGGTGACCGGGGCGCGACGACGTGCTCGTCACGGCATCGAAGCCTGACCCGTATATCGTCGAACAATCATGTCCGGTCCGAGTGCACCGAAGATCGCCCTGTCACCCGATTCGGCCCCGCAGTGGATGTCCGATGCAATCAGCGACGGTGGCGGATTGGTGACGGAACTCGGGGAGGCGGAGGCTCTGATCTGGGGCGCACCCCGTGATCCAGAGGGATTGCGTTCTGTTCTCGATCTGCATCCGCATCTGCAGTGGGTGCAATTGCCGTTTGCCGGCATCGAGAATTTCGTTCATCTCATCGACGACACCAGGATGTGGACCTGCGGAAAAGGCGTGTACGCAGAACCTGTCGCCGAGTTGGCACTGGCGTTGATGCTGGGAGGACTTCGTGGGCTGAATTCGTACATTCGACGGAATTCTTGGTCCGGTCCGATCGGTCGGAATCTTCAGGGCGCGCGTGTCACCATCCTCGGCGGTGGCGGGATCACCGAATCGCTTGTCTCGCTCCTGCAACCTTTCGACTGTCACATCACCGTCGTTCGTCGTCGTGTGACGGAGATGGAAGGAGTGGACGACGTCGTGGCCACAGAGCAGTTCATGGAAGCCCTTCCGGGAGCTGATGCAGTGGTGCTTGCTCTCGCTCTCACCGGTGAGACACGGGGGATCATCGGCCGCAACGAGATGGAAGCGATGGAGTCACACGCTTGGATCGTCAACGTGGCCAGAGGCGGACACATCGTGACGGACGATCTCGTGTGGGCTCTACGCGAAGGTGTGATCGGCGGAGCTGCACTCGATGTCACGGATCCCGAGCCACTGCCAGTGGACCACGCACTGTGGTCGTTGGAGAATTGCATCATCACACCACACGTCGGGAACACCCCAGACATGGCGGTCCCTCTCTTGAGCGAACGAATTCGCCTCAATGTGCGCAGGTGGGCCGATGGTGACGATTTGATGGGTCCCGTTCACATCGACCTCGGGTACTGAGCGGACGAAGTAGGAGATCGGAGACGTGCCCTCTTCCAGCGGAAGTCCAACGCATTACGACGTTCTCGGAGTGGCCCCCACTGCGCGAGTCGAAGACATA
>JBIIKC010000326.1:0-2500 GCA_044233375.1 Ilumatobacteraceae bacterium | reverse complement strand
ATACGTGTCGGGCACACCCGGACAGAGCTGACGTGGAAAGCTCGACCTCCGGGATGATCCTTGGTGGGCGAGAGGATGACGGTTTCGGGATCCTTGAGTCGGATGACGATTCCCGTCGACCGGGAACCGCCGCTGAGATCGAATGGTTCGTCAAGGTTGCCAGTCGACGGTTTCCAAACGTCGATGTCGGTGACTGCTCGTCGGGGGAACATGGAAGTTTCCGTGAGAAGAACGTGGTCATGGACCACGAGTCCAGCGGGAACTTCGACAAGCCATCTTTTCGAACAGCGGTGGAATCGTCGGGGGAGTACGACGCACCCGAATGCGGCAAGGGCCAGGAGGATTGCGCCGATGACTCTTCCAGTGGTCGCTGCACCGATGAGAAGAATTGCGCCGATTGAGGCAGTCGAGAACCAGGTGAGCCAAGCCAAGACCATGACCGCGAGAAACGATCGCGGGCAGCGCAGCGGGAACCTTTTTTCGTCTCCGTAGGCCGAGGACTGAATGAAGTACGCCCCTGCTTCCCCACTGAAGCTCAGGACAGTCACGATCGAGCTGAGTGCCAGCGCAACGATCGAGCCGAGGTTTGCACCTCCAGCGATCGACACCAAAACGAGTGTTGAGAGATGTGCAGGAGAGGCAAGTCGTAGTGCAGTCAATGACGAGCTTGCAGGAACGAGCACACTCAACAGCGCAATTGCCCACAGAGACCACAAGGCGACCGAGGCGAGAATCCGAGGACCGCTTTCCAGTCGTTCGAGAACGTCTCTCGCGAAAGGAACTGCGAAACCCAGTCCGATGACGCTCGTTCTGAGCAGTCGAACGATGATGACATCGACACGCGTGTGCATTCGTGATGAATTCTACATTTGGTGCGAAATCGAAACGTGAAATGCTGCTCGTGCGCGCCAATCGTGACGAGCCAATCGTGACGAGCCAATCGTGACGAGCCAATCGTGACGAGCACGTGTCCAATCGTTTCGAGGTCGTCATGATCTCGTTCTCGATTGTGCCCGGTCAGTTGAGTCCTGCTACGACAGAGGTAGGGAGGATGCGGGACAATGAGTGCAATCGATGCAGCGACTTTGGCGAAGCTGATGAATGGCGGCACCGTCACGGGCGTGGGCAGCTTGCCCCACCGCAACGTTCACAGCGGTGTGGAGGCCGCATTCGCCGGGACGGATGTTCCCTTCATCCCGACTTTCCCGCGGCTCGACCCGTCCGAAGGAATGATTGCCCAAGCCGTCACGGGGATGGTCGGAATCAGCGTCGGCCAGTATGGATCACTTCTCGTCGATCCGGCTCGGATAGATCCGGAGGCCCCGGTCGTGACCGATCTCGCCCATGGAGCGTTCTCCGGATATCGAGCGATTCTGGATCGGTTGGTGACGCAGGAGGGCGAGGCTCAGGTGTCGACCATCAAGTGGCAGTTCATCGGCCCGGTGACTCTCGGGCAGGCGCTCGAGCGAGCAGGTGTCTCTCGCGACATCGCATTCGATGTCGCGATCAAGGCTGTGCGTTCCCATGTGGCCAACTTGTACGCGGAGATTGCCGCTGTTGCGCCTCGAGTCGTCCAGGTCGTGGTGATCGACGAACCCGATCTCGCTTCGATGATGAGTGAAACCTTTCCCATCGCTCCCGACACAGCTATCGACTTGATGTCGAGTGCGATGGCCGCGGTCGAAGGGGACGCCATCGTCGGGCTGCACTGCTGTGCGCCGATCGACATCGTCCCGCTTCTTGCTGCGGGTCCTGCGCTCCTGAGCATTCCCGTTTCGCGCCACCTCGGCTCCCATGCCGGAGCACTTGCAACCTTTCTCGAACGAGACGGGTTGATTGCGTGGGGAGTCGTCCCGACGGATGGACCGGTGATGGCGACAGCTGAGCGATCGTGGCGCGGACTGAACAAACTCTGGTGTGAGCTCGTCCAAGAAGGTTGTGATGCTCTGCGCTTGTGGCGCCAATCGCTTCTCACCCCTGCATGTGGCCTCGCCAACCACACGGTGACGACTTCGGACATCATCATGTCCCAGGTTCGTGAGATCGCCGAACGCATTCGCACGCAGGCGGTGGCAACTCGTCTCACGGTCGGAGCATGAGCACCTCGATCCACGAGCGGGCCACACTTCTCCGTAGCGAAATCGAGCGTCATCAACGTCTCTATTACGGCCAGGACTCGCCCGAAATTGCCGATGCCGAATACGACGCTCTCGTACGCGAGCTCGAGAAGCTCGAACGCGACCATCCAGAAATCGTCACGGAGTCGTCGCCGACCCAGCGCGTGGGTGGTCTCGTCTCGACGACATTCGCCTCGGTCGAACACCGTGTGCCGATGATGAGCCTCGACAACGCAATGGATCCGGAAGAACTCGGAGCTTGGGGGGAACGGATCGTCAAGGCTTTCCCAATCGAGACATCGATCGCCTACATGTGCGAACTCAAGATCGACGGACTGGCGATCAGCATTCGGTACGAGAACGGCAGATTGGTGCAGGCCGCC
>JBIIKC010000026.1:0-9385 GCA_044233375.1 Ilumatobacteraceae bacterium | reverse complement strand
CCGGATGGTCGAGCGCGAGAGCAAGTTTGCGGCAGACGTCGTCATGGGTGTCGAGACTTCCGATCACCCAGCCTCCGCCATGGAAGTAGACGAGGGCACCGCGATCCTGTCGATCGTTGGACCGATAGACGCGAAGTCGAACACCGTCCGCGTCGACTTCGGAGATGTCGTGCAGTTCGACCGACGAGGGGGCGGTCATCGCCTCCATCCCGAGACGAGCAGCCACTGGTTCCTGGGTTTCGATCGGTGGAGCTCCGAGAGCTGCGAGGGCATCGAGAATCGCTCGTGTTTGCGGGTGGAGTGGCATGGCGAGATCATGCCACGGTTCGCGATGCTGTCGTGCCGTATGGCCCGTCGCCCGCGGTGCGGTCAGCGCTGGCGAGAGACCGAGAGCTCGTCACCGTGCCAGATGCGCTTCATGTTCGGCACATGTCGCCAGATCATGAAGACGCTGATGCCGACTCCCGCAAGGACTTCCCCGAGGGGTCTCCCGGCCACGAGTTGAGCGCAGGGAAACCCGATGGCAATCGCAAGCGATCCGAGGGAGGCCTTCTTGGTGACCTTGGTGACCGAGAGCCACAGTGCGAGCATCGCCAGTCCGATGATCGGGTACAGGGTCAGTACCCCGCCCCCAGTCGTGGCGACGCCTTTGCCGCCCTTGAATTTCCGAGTCACTGGGAAGACGTGTCCGAAAATGGCCGCAGAGAGCAGGGTCAATGCGCCCGCGTTGCCCGCCACCAGGTATCCAGCCGCAACGGACAACGAACCCTTCAGGCCGTCTAGGACGAAGACAAGAATGCCGAGACGCTTGCCCATCAGTCGGTTGACGTTCGAAGCCCCGGGATTTCCCGAGCCACTGGCCGTGATGTCGACTCCGCGTGAACGTGCGATCAGAACTGCGCTCGGAAACGTTCCGATGAAATAGGCAACCGGAACGAGGAGCGCGACGACCAACACGCCTTTCACACTATTTCGGTGACATCACACTTTGGGCATCACGTGTGCTGGTCGTTCAGGGACCTCGGCAGGGTGCGCAGATGCTGGGTACCCTTGCGGCAGTGTCCGAGTCAGCGGGTTCTCCGAGCGTTCCTCGTCGCGAGAGACGCGGAACGTCGACGTCCACTTTTGGGTCGTCACGGCGTGAAGGTCACGATTCCTCTGCGTTCTATGCACGGTTCGGCACCCCGGTGATCTCGGAGGATTCCGAAGTTGCGGATCAGTTCGCCGCCGAATCGATTCGCGACAAGATCTTCCTCGGAGATTCGCGCATGATGAGCGACGTTCCTGATCGATCTGTCGGCCTCATCGTCACCTCGCCTCCGTATTTCGCCGGCAAGGCGTACGAAGAGGCCCTCGGCGAGGGCCACATTCCCTCGGATTACGTCGATTACTTGCAGATGTTGCGTGACGTATTCGCCGAATGCCGGCGAGTTCTCGAACCTGGCGGTCGAATCGTGGTCAACGTTGCGAATCTCGGCAGGAAACCGTTCCGCTCCCTGGCTGCCGATGTCACGGCGATCTTGCAGGACGATCTCCAGATGTTGTTGCGCGGCGAGATCGTGTGGTTGAAGCAACGAGGATCCTCTGGAAGTTGCGCGTGGGGTTCCTTTCGATCGGCTTCCAATCCGGTGCTGCGGGACACGACCGAGAGGCTGATCGTCGCGAGTAAGGGACGCTTCGACCGGGCCTGGACACCGAAGCAACGAGCCCAACGACGGATGGCCCATGAGTCGACGATGACGTCCGATGAATTCATGGAGGCCACGATCGACGTCTGGGAGATCGCCCCTGAGAGTGCCACGCGCGTCAACCATCCGGCACCATTTCCTGTTGCCTTGGTGGAGCGATGTATCGATCTGTATTCGTTCAGCGGTGACATCGTTCTCGATCCGTTCATGGGGTCGGGAACAACCGCCGTCGCAGCTCGGCAGACCGGCCGTTCATTCGTCGGCTACGAAATGGATGCAACGTACATCGACATTGCCCGTCAGCGGATCGAACATGAAGCGAGCCCGGAAGTCGTTGCGAAGCGCATGCACCGAGACGAGGTTCGCACATTGCGCGACATCGTCGAGGAAGTCATGAGTCGAGCAGGTTGCGAAGTGGTGGAGTGGGGAGTTCGCATCGTCACCGGTTTCGA
Organism: Ilumatobacteraceae bacterium; assembly: GCA_044233375.1. Lineage (GTDB taxonomy): Bacteria > Actinomycetota > Acidimicrobiia > Acidimicrobiales > Ilumatobacteraceae > Casp-actino8. Next base: position 7,245 of record JBIIKC010000026.1, on the reverse strand, counting down.
CGTGTCTGGGAAGGCGCGCACGACTCGAGGGTGGGAGTTTCTGTTCGACATCGTCGGTGGAGCAATGCCTGGCCGATCGGGTCTCGCTCGGGGCGATCTGATGTGGCGCGAGATCGGGCGGGCAGCGGTTGTCTCCGCAGTCAGACCGGCAGTTCCCTTTGTCGTCTTTTCCGCTGGACTACCCGAACGATCGGGTGGCGGACTGGCTCTGCAGTCGACCGTAGGTATCGGTCAGCCGATTTCGGCAGTGGTTCACGTCGAAGATGTCGATACCGCCGCCGTCGACCTCGACCGCCATCTCGCGGCGATCTTCTCCGACGATTGCTAGATCTGGAGGGCTGCTCTGCGGCCGTCCAGTACGGCTTCGAGAACCGTACGCGGTGCAACGCAATCGCCTGCTTGAATCACAGGCACTTTTGCAACGACCGGCTCAGTCGGAAGTCGGAACCCCGCATCGACCACGGCGACACATTCGACGTCTTCGAATTGCCCCGAGAAACGATCCTGGACACGTAGGACCAGCGAGTCGCCCTTCGTTTTGGTGACGGACCGCGCGATGCTGCGGCGCAGAACGGTGACACCTTGCTGGGCGAGACGAACGTTGGCAGGCGCAAGGTCGCCCGTGCGAGAGAGTTCGTTGCCAGCGATGTTGTCAGGAGTGACGAGCACTGCTCGACGTCCGAGCGATTCGGCGTACGCAACACCGATCGGACCTCCGATCGGATCCAGAATCACCACAGTGCCCTCTGAAGGCACATCGACGATCCGTCGATGGATGTCGGCAATGTCCAGGATCGTGACCCCGTCGTCGAAGTCGATGTCGGGAGCGGCTCGCAGTGAGCCTGTCGCCTGCACAACGACATCGAAAGTGCCGGGTTGGTCAGCCAGAATCGTGTTGGCATCGACTCCGAGGTCGATGTCGACCGACAAGCGCTCGAGTTCACTGCGTTGCCACTCGACGAAAGGCGCCGCTGGACCACTCACCGAAGCAAGTCCCCCGATTGCTGTCTGGCGATCGATCACACGAACCGTGTGACCCCGTTCGGCTGCCACTCGAGCAGCTTCCAATCCTGCTGGTCCGGCGCCGATGACGAGAACGCGTCGAGACTTTGACGCCGCGTCGATCCAATTGGGATCTCGGTTCTCGTGTCCCGAGGTCGGCTCGACGACGCACGACACGATCGGATTCCTCGCATCACGGACCTGACATGCCTGGTTGCACAAGATGCATGGCCGGACTCGTGACCTGTCACTCGCGAGTTTGTTCGCGAGATCGGGATCGGCGATCTGGGCACGAGTCATCTCGACTGCATCGCACACCGAGCCACCCGTAGGGTCCACCGCCCATTCGGCTTGATCGGGATCGACGATCGAACCTTGAAGGAACACCGCAATCGAAGAATCGAGGTGCTGGCGAATCGACCGACATGTATCGATGTTGAAGCCGGGACTCTCGTGGAAATCCGGACGCGTCTTTTCGACGGAGAAAATCGATCCGCGCACCACGACGACGTAATCGATCGATCCGGATTCGTTGGTACAGAGGTCCGCAGCGATTCCAGGCGCCATCTCCGGAGTGACTCCAGCCCACGGGGCGAGCTCATCACAACTCAGTCGGAGACCGATGATGGCTTCAGCGTTCGCACCTCGAGCAGCCTCGGTCACCGCCGCTATGACACGTCGTGCGAAGAGTAGGCGGTCGGCCCCCCAGGCGTCGTCACGGTGGTTCGTCAGGCCGGAGATGAACTGTCGGATGAGACTGTGTTGTCCGATGTTGATCTCCACACCGTCACATCCAGCACCGATGGCCCGACGTGAAGCGGCGGCGAAGCCATCGATGACCGCTTCGATGTCGCGATTCTCCATCCACTTCGGAACTTCACGCGTGTTCACCTCCGGGACACGCGACGGCGCCCACAGCGGAGCCTGCGAATACGCCGAAGATCCTTGACCTCCGGCGTGATCGAGAGATGCAATGACGAGGCTTCCGTGTGCGTGACACGCTTCGGCGATCGCGCTCCAGCTGATTTCGCATCGTTCAGCGAACGGGGAACGCTCGTACGGCCAATCACTCGAATGGACACTTGCGCCCTCGGTGACGATGATGCCGCACCCACCCTGCGCACGGCGTGCGTAGTACGCACGGTGGCGATCCGAGAACGTGCGCTCGTCCGTGCCCAAATTGGTGACGTGCGATCCGAACATGATGCGGTTCTTCGCCGTTCGACGGCCGAGGTTCAACGGCTCGAGTAGACGCACGTTCGTAGTATCGCCGAATGAGAGCCCGAGCGAGACATTCGGTGAACTCGTCAACGAATTGCGACCTACCGTTCGGCCGCCATTGGTCCTGGTTTCAGGCTGGGGCTTCACTTCAGAAATTTCCCGAAGGGAATCTCAGCGTGCGGCGACCGATTTCAGCGTGAGGCTCACCGGAGTCGAACGAGTCGGCCGCGAGTGATCGAGAGATGGCCGTGGAACCTGGTTCGGCTCGACATTTCCGAGGAGGTGCTCGCCGTCACCGCCGACGCACTCGGGATCGGGTCCATCGAGAGGCAGTCCGGTGAAGAATTTTGCCGCCATGCATCCGCCTTGGCATGCATCGAAGCTGCCACATGAAGCGCAAGCGCCGGCTGACTGCGGCTCACGAAGTGTGGTGAAAAGGTCACTCGTCTTCCAGATCGTGGCGAATCCGGCGTCACGGATGTTCCCTGCTCGGAATTCCTCGTGAATCACGAATGGACATGCGTAGACGTCGCCGATCGGATCGATCAGACACACCACTCGACCTGCTCCGCACATGTTGAGCCCGGGCAACGGATCACCGAGGGCATTCAGGTGGAAGAAGGAGTCTCCGGTCAGAACGTTCTCGCCATGCGCGAGGAGCCATCCGTAGATCTCGCGCTGCTGGGCGTTGGTCGGATGAAGTTCGTGCCATGTATCGGCACCTCGACCCGAGGGGCGAAGGCGAGTGATGCGCAGCTGGGCTCCATAGGAATCGGCAAGTCGTTTGAACTCGTCGAGTTGCGAGACGTTGTGGCGAGTCACGACCACCGAAATCTTGAAGGGGCCGAACCCGGCATCGCGCAGGTTGTCCATGGCGCGGCGGGCGAGTGCATACGAACCCTCACCGCGAACGGCGTCGTTCGTCGCCTCATCGGTTCCGTCGAGGCTGATCTGAATGTCGAGATAGTCGAGAGCGGCGAGTCGCCGGGCCTTCTCCTGATCGATGAAAGCACCATTCGTCGAAAACTTCACGCCGATTCCGATTCCGGTTGCATACTCGAGCAATTCGAAGAAGTCGCGTCGGACCATGGGTTCGCCGCCGCCGATGTTGATGTAGAAGACCTGCATCTCGCGAAGTTCGTCGAGAACTCGCTTGGCTTCAGCGGTCGACAGTTCACGGTCGTCTCGTTGACCGCTCGAGGACAGGCAATGGACGCACTGCAAATTGCATGCGTAGGTCAATTCCCACGTCAGGCAGATCGGGGCATCGAGCCCCGACTTCATTTGTTCAACGAGTTGCGGTGCGCTCACGGACGATCTCCGAGGTTTCGAGGGAGGAGAGAGCCTGGACGAAAGCAGGCCAACGGTCTCGAGCCACTCCGCAGGCATCGAGGGTTGATTGCAGATCGATATGGCTCGCAAGGGATTCCACGACATGCACGACGTCTGGATGCTTGAGGAAGATCAAACGGCGATTGCCGTAGTGGTACGCAAGCGCACCGAACGGTTCGGGACGAACAGCGACCTGGGGGTGCAGTTCGAGACAGGAGTCGAGGGCGATGCCCATGAACGAAAAGCGGCTCAGTAGACGCCGCACATCCCGTCGATCGAGATTTCCTCGATCAGCATCTCGGATTCGATTGCCGGTGCGGCAGCTGCCTCTGACGAGGACGAGCTGGTTGTTTCGGCTTCGACCTGTCCATCGAGAATCGGGGCGTTTGCGGTCGGAGTACTCATGTCAGAAGCGTACCGCGACCCGAGAGGTGACCGACTACCGTTCGGATATCCAACAGAACCGCCGTGGGGGTGGTTCGGGACAGTTCGGGGGTAGACGATGAAGACGAAGGCAGCAGTCCTCTGGGAACTCAACTCGCCATGGAGTGTCGAAGAGATCGAACTCGATGAGCCGAAGTTCGGTGAAGTACTCGTCGAGATGAAGGCCTCCGGCATGTGCCACAGCGACGAGCATCTCGTCACCGGAGACCTTCCCTTCGCTCTTCCGATCATCGGTGGTCACGAAGGTGCAGGAATCGTTCGCAAGGTCGGCGAAGGAGTGAGTTGGCTCGAGCCCGGCGACCACGTCGTTTTCGGCTTCATCCCATCGTGCGGTCGCTGTCCGAGTTGCTCGACTGGTCACCAGAACCTGTGCGATCTCGGCGCGTTGATGGGCATCGGTCGTCAGATCACCGATGGCGGAGCCCGCCATCATGCACGCGGCCAGGATCTCGGTCTGATGTGTCTGCTCGGAACGTTCGCCCATCACACCGTCGTCAACGAAGCGAGCTGCATCAAGATCGAGAAGGATCTTCCCCTCGACAAGGTGTGCCTGCTCGGTTGCGGAGTCGTCACTGGTTGGGGTTCGGCTGTGTATGCCGCGCAGACCAAGCCCGGCGACACCGTCGTCGTTGTCGGAATCGGCGGCATCGGCGCGAATGCCGTGCAGGGCGCGAAGTTGGCCGGTGCCAAGCGCATCGTTGCGATCGATCCAATCGAGTTCAAGCGTGAGAAGGCAATGGAGTTCGGAGCGACTCACACTGCGTCGTCGATGACCGAAGCGGTGGCATTGCTGCAGGACATCACGTGGGGAACGATGGCCAACAAGGTGATCATGACTATGGGCGTCGGTTCCGGTGCTGTGATGGCCGAAGCGATGGCCCTTGCGTCCAAGCGAGGTCGGGTCATCGTCACCAATATCCATCCAGCACTCGAGATGTCCGCCACCATCAATCTGCTCGACGTGACATTGATGGAGAAGCAGGTTGTCGGTTCGCTGTTCGGATCCGGCAATCCGCGCGCCGACATTCCGAAGTTGGCCGGCCTCTATCGAGAAGGCCAACTGGACCTCGATGGGCTGGTGACTCACACCTACCCTCTCGAGGGAGTCAACGAGGGCTATGAGGCCATGCGCCGTGGCGAGAACATCCGCGGAGTTCTGGTCTACGACTGAGAATCAGTCGTAGCGAGGTCGTGACTGAGAATCAGTCGTAGCGAGGTCGTGACTGAGAATCAGTCGTAGCGAGGTCGTGACTGAGAATCAGTCGGACAGCCGGCTCGACCGACCGGAATGGTTCGGATCGGGACTCGGTGGATAGCGTTGCCTCCGTCGGCGCGAGGGTCGTGCTGACAGGGGGGTGACACGCCATGTCGGAAATCCGCAAGTCCAGAGCCGCCGTGTTGTGGGGCATGAACGAGCCGTGGAAGATCGAGGAGATCGAGATCCACCCTCCGAAGCATGGTGAGGTGATCGTCCATTGGCGTGCAGCCGGTATGTGCCACAGCGACGAGCACCTCGTCACGGGCGACATGGTTCCTCCGAAGGAAGCTTGGCCCCTCATGGGCATCGAGGACTTCTTTCCGATCATCGGTGGCCACGAGGGCGCAGGTGTCGTGGTCGAAATCGGACCTGGTGTGCACAGTGTCCAAGTGGGCGACCACGTCTCGGCGTCGTTCGTGCCGTCATGCGGGCGCTGTCGGTACTGTTCGACAGGTCGTCAGAACTTGTGCGACAACGGAGCGAAGACGTTCGTCGGCGGCATGATCACCGATGACACTCATCGCCACTTCGTCAAGGGCAAGCCCGTGACTCTCATGGCCAAGGTCGGCACCTTCAGCGAGTACTCCTGCGTCTCGGAACAGTCGATCATCAAAGTCGAAAAGGACATCCCTCTCGAGTGTGTCGCTCTCGTGTCGTGTGGAGTCGCCACCGGTTGGGGATCCGCTGCGCATCGCGCCGGAACTCAGGCAGGTGACACCGTCGTCGTCGTCGGATGTGGTGGCATCGGCATGAACGCAGTCCAGGGTGCTCGGATGGCAGGTGCAAAGCGCATCATCGCCGTCGACCCCGTCGAGTTCAAGCGTGAAAAGGCGATGGAACTCGGGGCGACGCACACCTATGCCTCGATGGCCGAAGCCATGCTTCCCGTGATGGAGATGACCTATGGCCAGATGGCGGATCGCGTGATCATGACTCCAGGTGTCCTGCACGGCGAGATGATGGGCGAGGGAATGAACTTGGCCGGCAAGGGCGGAACGGTCGTTGTCACGGCCATTTCGCCGATCGCGAGTGAGACAGCCAACATCAACTTGTTCAATCTGGCCATGTGGAACAAGGAGATCAAGGGAACGATCTTCGGTTCGCTCAATCCTCGAGCAGACATTCCTGCACTCCTCGACATGTACCGAGCCGGTCAGCTCAAACTCGATGAACTGATCACCAATCGATACACACTCGATCAGATCAACGAGGGTTACGACGCGATGCGCGATGGCAGCAACATCCGCGGCGTCATCGTCAATTCGTGACCGAAACCGCTCAACCGACCGAAAGATCATCGATGCCTGCGACCGACCGCAAGAATCTCATTTCTTCTCTGGATTCTGCAGTGGTCGGTCGGAGACGAGAAGTGGAATTGGTCGTTGCCGCGCTCGACGCTGGCCGACACGTTCTCCTCGAAGGTCCACCGGGAACGGGGAAGAGCACTTTGTTGCGTGCAGTCGCTGAGGGAATGGGTATCGGATTCGTTTTCGTCGAAGGAAATGCCGAATTGACCCCGGCTCGTCTCGTCGGTCATTTCGATCCGGCGCGTGTTCTGAACGAGGGGTACGACGCATCGGTATTCGTGGATGGTCCGCTCGTGACGGCCCTTCGAGAGGGGTCGCTTCTGTATGTCGAGGAGATCAACCGCATCCCCGAAGAAACGCTGAATGTCCTGATCACCGTGATGAGCGAGGGCGAGCTCAACGTTCCTCGACTCGGTCGAATTGCCGCCAACGATGGCTTCCGACTCGTGGCTGCGATGAATCCGTTCGATGCGGTGGGCACCGCGCGAATATCTGGGGCCGTCTACGACCGCGTCTGTCGAGTGTCGGTGGGATACCAGTCGGCGGAGACCGAACGTGAGATTGCGGCGCGTCACGTCGCGGACATCCCGAGCGACTGGATGAGCAAGGTCGTCGAACTCGTACGTCGGACTCGCTCCCATCCGGATCTGCGAGTGGGGTCGTCGGTGCGCGGATCGATCG
>JBIIKC010000325.1:0-2506 GCA_044233375.1 Ilumatobacteraceae bacterium | reverse complement strand
CCCAACCGCAGCGATCACCCCGTTCGAGATCGCAATGTCGGCAACGCGGGCCGGAGCTCCCGTTCCGTCCACCACTGTTCCTCCGCGGATGATCAGATCGAATCCGCGTCGCCCCTGTACGTGTCCACTCATGCGAGCACTGTACCGATGGTTCGCGCAGTGATCTGAATCGAAGAACGGGCGCGAGCCCGGCTCCTTCAACGATTGCGAAAATCGGGTGGGCGCCGTTCACGAAATGCCTGACGGCCTTCGATCGCGTCCTCACTGTTCCACGCGGCCAGACGAGCAGCTTCGACCTGTTCGGTCGAGACTTCGGACCCACCAGAGCGTTCGATCGCCAGTTTGTGGGCTGCGATGGTCAACGGAGCCCGAGCGGACCACTGCTCGGCGAGCTCCATCGCTTCGAGGAGTGCATCGTCAGGGGAATCCGACGCGATCAATCGTGTGAGAAAGCCAGGAAACAGGTCAGTCGCTGCCACAGCATCGCCGGTCAAGAGCATCGCTCGGGCCATGCTCCAGCCGACCTCTCGCGCCAGTCGCTCGACCGTCCATGAATCGACGGCGAGGCCGAGTTTGGCTGCCGGTATGCCGAAGATGCTCTTCGTCGTTGCGATGCGCACATCACAGGCTGCTGCGATCTGTAAACCGGCTCCGAGTGCAGGTCCATCCACGTAGGCGATCGTCGAGCCGGGCCACGAACCGAAGCCGCGCAGCACACGCCCGAGGACATCGGTGAACTCTCCCAATTCCACCCCATCGAGATCGGCTCCGCTGCAGAATGCCGGAGCAGTTCCGCGCACGACGAGCGCACGACATCCGCGGCGTCCGGCTTCGGCCTGGGCGGACAAGATTTCCGACAACGTGTCGAGGTCGACGGCATTCCGCTTCTCCGGTCTGTCGATGACGATCACGCCAACGAGTCCGTTCCACTCCAGTTGCACAGCCACCGGATCACCGTACCGGCACAGCTCGTTTTCGGAAGCTCTCCTGATGACTTCTCGGGACCTCGAGTCATCTGCCAAGGTGATCTGGTGAGCGAACCAAGACCGGACAACAGCGCCCCGCCGCCAGGGAACTCTTCGACGAACGACCCTGTCCGCCAGCGACGTGTCGCCATCGCTCGTTGGACCTCGGTCGCGAACCGCCTCGGATACTCCTTCTACGGCATCGCCATCGTGTTGTTCGTCATCGCCTTCACCGTCGACTGGAACAGTGGTTTTTCGACAGCAATCACCATCTGTCTCGTTCTCGGGTCGATTCTCCTCGCCCCTGCGATCGTGCTCGGCTACGCGATCAAAGCTGCCGAACGGGAAGACGCCGAGATCGAGAGCAAACGCCGCAAACGGCAGTGAGACCGCAAGAACAGCGGCTCACGGCTACGGTAGGCAGTCCATGACGACCCGTCTGCCTGCAGCCGAGCGGCGAGAACAGCTGCTCGAATCCGCCCTCGACGTCTTCTCCCGACACGGCTATCACGAGACATCGATGAACGATGTTGCCGATGCAGCAGGAATCACCAAGCCCGTTCTCTATCAGCACTTCGCCTCGAAGCGGGAGCTCTACCTGGCTCTCATCGACGAGGCCGGGCACAGGCTGCTCCAGGCCGTGACCAACGCACATCTCGAAGCGAGCGATGGCCGACGCCGGACCGAACTCGGATTCCTCGCCTATTTCAATTGGGTCCACCAGGACCATGACGCGTTCCAGCTGCTGTTCGGCGGCGGCTCTCGACGGGATCCCGATTTCGATCGAGCGGCAGCGAAGTACACAGCTCTCGTTGCAGACGCGATCGAGCCCTTGATCACCGCAGACATCGAGCGAGAACATCGGCGAATGCTCGCTCACGCCATCGTCGGCCTCGCAGAAGGAGTCTCTCGACATCTGCTTCGCAGCGGCGACAATTTCGAACCCGACGTCGTCGCTCGCCAAGTCAGCGACTTGGCGTGGGCAGGATTGCGGGCGGCTCAGCGACGTTGAGTCGCTCGGGAAGCACATTCGGGGGGCACTTCGACCAGAGTTCGATTCACGACTGGTTCGGAATCGAGATCACTGCGTCGACTCCCGGATCCCCATCGCGCAGTTCGACTCTCATCCCTGCGTTCTCGGCCAATTGGGCAACGATTGCGAGTCCGAGTCCTGCTCCGCGGGTGTCGTTCGCACCCCGCCAGAAGCGGTCGAAAGCGCGCTCCCTGTCTTCGTCCGACATGCCCGCACCCTGATCGGCAACGGTGATTTCGGTCGCGGCCGCCACGGTTCGAGCCGAGACGGTGATCGTGCTGTGGGGAGGGGAATACGAGATCGCATTGTCGATGAAATTGCCGAGGATCTCGTTGAGAGCGAGAGATGACGTCTTGACTGTTCCCACAGGGACCGCGCCAAGACGAAGATCGATTCCACTTTCCTCGGCAAGTGGCGCCCACTGCTCCACCACCCGATCCAATTCACTTGCCAGATCGATGTCGTCGCGGGGCAATTCTGCTCCCTCAGTGCGCGCAAGCCTGAGCAA
>JBIIKC010000324.1:0-2516 GCA_044233375.1 Ilumatobacteraceae bacterium | reverse complement strand
ATCGTCCCAAGTTGTCCCGTTGACTCGGATGAAGCCTTCGTGGAGGGGAAGGAGACCAGCCAGTGCGCGTAACACCGTCGACTTTCCAGCACCATTCGGTCCCATGATCGCGAGTGTGTGACCTTTTTCGATCCTGAGATCGACATCGAGTTGCAGATTCGGCCACGAGACTCCGATTCGCGTTTCGAGAGTCATGAGGTCGACCTACCCGGAGTCTCGAGCCAGCGGTCGCGCATTCCGATGATCACGGTGAACGACACGGTGATCATCATCAGACTCAGTACGAGAGCAGTCGATGGTTCGGTCTCGAGAGCGAGGTACGTCGCAAGGGGCATCGTCCGCGTCGTCCCGGCGAGATTGCCGGCGAAGGTGATCGTTGCGCCGAATTCACCGAGGGCCCGCGCCCAAGCCAGGACGAAACCTGCCAGCAGCGCAGAACGCACGGCCGGCAATGACACGTGGCGCATGGTGAACCATGGTGAGGCCCCGAGAGTCCGAGCGGCGTCTTCGAATCGAGGATCGAGTTGGCGGAACGCGGATTCGACGGTGAGTACGAGGAATGGCATGGCAACGAAGATCTGCGCGATGACGACGCCGGCGGTTGTGAACGGGAGTCGAATGCCGAACCAGTCGTCCAGATATTGACCGAAGAGCCCGCGTCTACCGAAGGAGAACAGCAGCACGACACCGCCAACGACGGGCGGTAGGACCATCGACAAGGTGACGAGTGCACGAATCATGGACCGGCCTCGCACGCGAGTGCGTGCGAGCACCCATGCGAGGGGAATTCCGAAGAGTGCCGAGACGATTGCAGCAAGTGTCGAAGTTCGCAGCGACAGCCAGAGAGATCGACGAACGTCTCGGTCAGTCACAATCTCGACGAGATCGCTCCAAGGGATGCGTATCAAGAGACCAGCGAAAGGCGCGAGAAAGAACAGCACAGCAATTCCTGCCAGTACCGAGATCGCAAGAGGAGTGCGATGTCGTGCGGTTCGGTTCACGGCAACCCGAAGCCGTAGGACTCGAGAATCGTGCGAGCAGTTTCAGAGGTGGCGACGAAGTCGAAGAATGCGCGAGCTGAAGTCGAGGGCCTGTCTCCGATGAGCGCGATCGGATACTCGGCAACCACGTTGAACACATCAGGAATCGTGATGCCCTCAGCCGTAGAACCTGCGGCAATGACGTCGGTTCGATAGACGATGCCGGCGTCCGCCTCGCCGAGAACGATCTTGTTGACGATTCCCCTGACATTTTCCTCGTAGGACTTCGGTGTCACGGTGACGTTGGCTCTGGCGAGAATGTCGGCGCTGTAGCGGCCGATCGGCACGGCCTCGTCACAGGTGATGTAGACGAGACTTGGATTCGACAGATCGGCGAGCTCACGGATGTTCATCGGGTTGCCGGCTTCGACCATGATCTCGAGTGAGTTGACGGCAAATGTCCGCGCGTCGCCGATCGGAACTGGGCTCTCCCGAACTTTGTCGACGTTCTTCGTGTCGGCTGAGGCGAAGACGTCAGCCCGGGCACCCTCGACGATCTGGGTTGCAAGATCGGATGACGATGCGAAGTTGAACTCGATGTCCCGATCGGGATGGGCTTTTTCGAATGCCTCGCCAATTTCTGTGAAGGCATCGACAAGCGACGCGGCTGCAAAGACAGTCGTCGTGTTCTCGGCGCCTGAGTCTGCGGACGAGCACGAGATCGTGCTCAGAACGGCGAGTCCAGAGAAGATCGAGCGGCTGATCGAGGCCATGGATGGAGAATAGTCAATGAGTGACTATTCTCCATCGTTCGAGGATCAGGGTTGAAGAGAGCGTTTCGAGCCGTAGGATCAGGGTCACGCCGCGGGGTGGAGCAGTCAGGTAGCTCGTCGGGCTCATAACCCGAAGGTCACAGGTTCAAATCCTGTCCCCGCCACCAACGAAAAGCAGAAGGCCCCCGAAAGGGGGTCTTCTGCTTTTCGTTCGGGGGTTGGACGGCATTTGGGAGGAGGGTTGCGGAGCAACCCGACGGCTCCTGTCAGTGATCCTGGAGGATTGCCTGATTGGGCAATGGCACAGTGCCTGATCAGGCAAACCTTTTCATGACTCATTTACAGAACAACCCATTCTTTTACCCTCCGAGTTATGAAGCTCTATACATCCAAGAAGTAACGTTCATATCGGCTCACTTGTGCCACTGTCCTACTTACCTCGGCGGGTTTGATCGGGTTTGGCGTGACGCCTGTTGCTGCAGCAGTTCCGCCTCCATCGATCGACTACGACTTCGTCGGCAACCTGACCGACTCTGCGGGAGGAAGCACAGCGACACCATCAGTCACGTGCCCCACTCCGAATGTTACGGAACCTCCGTGTATCACGAGTTCGTCATTCGGCTCCGATGGCGCTGGTTCGTTTTGGCAATGGTCCACGACGTCACTGGACGGCGGAGGACTGAGGATTCTCACGAGCCAACCGGTGACGGACACGTACACGCTGATTCTGAAGTTTTCGTTTTCCGATATCGGTCCCGGCGTC
>JBIIKC010000323.1:0-2524 GCA_044233375.1 Ilumatobacteraceae bacterium | reverse complement strand
GTTGCGTGGCTTGGTCGAAAGAATCGAACGTGAGACGCAGGTCCCGGTGCGGATGTCGCAGATGCCTCTCGAGGCCGTGGTCCTCGGGGCAGGTCACTGCATCGAGAACTACGACCAGTTGAAGAGAATGTTCATGGGTCAGCGACGCTGAGATCGTTCCAATGGGAAGCATGGATCTTGGGAGCGAAATGACGGTGATGTCGACTGAACTTGCTGGGGGAGATGTTCGGTTCTCGGTTCGGGCTGACGGTGATGGAGCCCAGGTCGGAGTTCTGACTCTCGACCGGCCCGAACAGCGAAATGCACTCACGTATGAGATGTACGCCGCTATCGAATCGACAGCGCAAGCCGTTCACGAAGGCTCGGTTCGGTGTCTCGTCATCACTGGATCCGATCCGGCGTTTTGCAGCGGAGACGACGTTCGACAGGTCATGGGAGGTGGGGTGGAAGGGCGTACACCGGTAGTCGGCACAGAACACCGCCGACCGAGACTCACGCCAGCAGCGGATGCACTCCTGCATTGTGATGTGCCGATCATTGCGGCCGTGAATGGAGCTGCAGTTGGATGGGGGATGGAACTCGCATTGATGGCTGACATCCGCATTGCCAGTGAGCGGGCGAGGTTCGGGGAGCTCTTCGTCAAACGCGGACTGGTCAGCGATGTACCGGGAATCGGACGATTGGCTCAGCTCGTCGGCCGTGAGACGGCTGCTGAATTGTTGTTCACCGGCGAGATCATCGACGCTGATCGAGCACGTTCACTGCGGCTCGTCTCTCGAGTGGTTTCTCACGACGACCTCATGCCTTCGGCAATGGAACTTGCCTGGCGGATCGCAGCGAATCCACCACTGGCGGTTCGCAAGTTGAAACAAGGTCTCCGTGTGACGCTCGACCCCGATTGGCACAACTTGGGTGAATGGGTGTCGTCGACGCTCGGCTACTTGTTCACAACCGAGGACCATCGAGAAGGAGTACGATCCTTCCTCGAGAAGCGCCCTGCGCGGTTCACAGGGCGCTGATGCGGACGCCTTGACCAACCATTGCTTGCAATCCCACGACCCCAGAGAACGGATTGCTGGGGTTTCAGGCAGTTGGGACGATCGGGACGAGTTGTCCAGCGAGTGAGACGACCCACAGCTCACCCTGCGCATCGGGAAGCACTGCAACCGAGCTCGGGACCGTCCCGAGGCTGACGACGCCACACGGCTTGCGTTCCTCTGTGACGCACAGGGCACGCACGTTTCCGCTGCAGAAGTCGCTGAACACGTACCAGGTGCCTTCCGACGGAATCGACGACCCCCGATACACCGCTCCACCGGAGATCGAACAGTCGTCGTTCTCATGAGGGTACGTGTGGATGGGTGAGACCTCCGTGTAGGACTGGTGCACTTCGAGCTGATCGTCGTTGAACGGCACGGTGCCTTCGTAAGCACTCCACCCGAAACTTGTGCCTTCGGATTTCTCGAAGGGAACGACGTTGATCTCTTCCCACGCGTTCTGGCCGACGTCAGCAACCCAGAGGTCGCGAGTTTCAGGGTCGAGATATGCACGCCAAGGATTGCGCAAACCCGAAGCCCAAATCGTGGCTGCATCGTCTCCGGAGGCTTCGAGATCGACGCGCACGATCTTGCCGAGTTGTGACGTCGAGTCGAGGGCGAACCGATCAGGATCGTCTGCAGAGCCGCCGTCGCCGTTGAAGACGAACAGGTAGCGGCCATCGGGGGACAGGACCAGGTCTCCACCGTTGTGATTGCGATACGGCTGCTCGAGTGTGTAGATCGTTCGGCGGGACGCAAGGTCGAATGTTCCGTCGGCGTTCACGCTGATCGAGTCGACGGTCGTGTTGCCGTCGAGATCGGTGTAGTTGACGTAGGCAGTGTTTCCATCGAGCGAGAATGCGAGACCGAGAAGACCTTGTTCACCGTTCTCTTCGGTCAGTGACGACAGATCTGCAACGTCAGATCCTGGGAGTCCATCTTCTTCCACGAGGCGGATCGTTCCGTTCTGTTCGACGGCATATGTCAGTGCCGAGTCGTCGGTTCTGCGGACTGCGAGATCCACGACGGACCGGAACCCCGATACGGGTTCGCCCACAGTCGCCGGGAAGGTCGCCTCGATGGCGGTTCCGTCAGCCGAGACGGGAGGGTTTGTCGGATTCGACGTGTTTGGTTCACTGCTCGACGAACACGCCGAAGCAGTGAAGACGAGGACAGCGCAGATGAAAGAGGTTCGTGTGTTCATGAGCGTTCCCGTCGGATGAGCCCTTCTTGGACGACGGTGATCACCAGATCGCCGTTCTCGGAGAAGATCGAACCGGTGGCCAACCCGCGGGCATTGGATGTGGTCGGGGTCATCTGGTCGTAGAGCAGCCAGCCGTCCGCTCGAAATGGACGGTGGAACCACATCGCGTGGTCGAGGCTCGCCATTTGCAGACCGGTATCGGTCCAGTTGAGGCCATGGGGCAGGACGGTCGTGTCCAAGAGCGTCATGTCACTCGCGTACGTCACGATGCAGGCGTGCAGCA
>JBIIKC010000020.1:0-10316 GCA_044233375.1 Ilumatobacteraceae bacterium | reverse complement strand
GCACCATCGACCCAGGCGAAGAATCCACTTTCGGTACCGATCGACGTACGTTTCTCTCCATTGAATTCGAGCTCGAAAGCCTTGGCCATGCCAATTCCGTCCTCATGTAGATCGAAAGATCCGTATTTGTCTGCTGACGGAAACGGACGTCCAGCCATGATGTAGTACTCATCAGCTGCAAACACGACCGGACGACCGAGCACATCGAGGAAGATCTTCTGCCAGCTCTCGACGATGTTCACCACCCGTTCGGCCTCCTCGGGTAGATGGGCCCTCATCGTACTTTCGGAATTGAAGGCACTGATTCCGAGAGGCACAACAGCAACGCTGCCCAACTCGGGGAAATCATCGAGCACTCCCGTCAACGTTTCGATCAGGGCCGACCCATCATTGACACCCGGACACACGACGATCTGACCGTTGACCCGAACGCCATGTTGAAGGAGTTGTTTGAGCCACCGAAGGCTGACGGCTCCTCTCGAGTTTCGCAAGAGTGCGGTTCGCAGGGAGGGATCAGTTGCGTGGATACTCACGTTCAAAGGGGACAGGCCATCGACGAGGATTCTTTCCAAATCGGCTTCGGTGAATCGGGTCAAGGTCGTGAAGTTTCCGTACAGAAAGCTCAGCCGATAATCGTCATCTTTGAGATACAGGCTCTTTCGCATTCCAGGCGGCAATTGATAGATGAAGCAAAAGGGACAGTGATTGTCACAGGTTCTCACTCGATCGAAGACTGCGCTCGAGATTTCGACTCCAAGGGCCTCCCCTTCGAACTTTTCAATGCTGAACTCGTGAGTCAGTCCGCCTCGATTGACTTCTATCTCGACTGATGCCGAATCGGTGAGCATGCGCCATTCGATGACGTCTCGTGGGACGAGGCCATTGACCGAAAGGATCTCGTCACGTGCGAGGATCCCCTCTCTTTCGGCCACCGAGCCAGGTGAGACTGCAACGACCGTCGGGGTCGTCTCTGTGCCGCGCATGGAGTGAGGCTACCGGTGCTCGAACACCTGCTCGGGTCTGCGAGTACTCTGGTTCGGTGGATGTCGATCGGGTACTTCTCGCGGCGCCGAGGGGCTTTTGCGCCGGTGTCGAGATGGCGATCAAAGCCCTTGCCTGGATGGTGCGCAGCCATGAGGCACCCATCTACTGCTATCACGAGATCGTTCACAACAAGTTGGTGGTCGAACGATTCGAAAACCTCGGGGTTGTCTTCGTCGACGACATGTCGATCGTTCCTCGAGGACGACCGATCATGCTGTCGGCTCATGGCTCTGCGCCCGATGTCGTAGTTTCGGCCGAGCAGCGCGGCACTCTCGTCGTCGATTCCGTTTGTCCGCTCGTCACCAAAGTCCACCATGAAGTGAAAGTCCGATCCGGCAAGGGTTTTCGCATCATCTATGTGGGTCACGAAGGTCACGAAGAAGCTGTCGGGACAATGGCCGTCGCTCCTGACTCCATCACTCGTGTCGAAACTGTCGAGGAAGTGAACGCTCTTCCAGGCTTCGACACACCGGTCGCACTTCTTGCGCAGACAACTTTGTCTCATCGTGATTGGACAGACGTAGCGGTTCGTGTGCGGGAACGCTTTCCGGAGGTGTGGGCCCCAGGTCGAAGCGACCTGTGTTTTGCCACGACAAACCGTCAATCCGCACTGATGACAATCGCTCCGCGCTGCGATGCCATCATCGTCATCGGTTCGGCGAACTCGTCCAACACCAGAGCTCTGGAGCGGCTGGCTCGCGAAGGTGGATGTCCCCGAGTGCACAGGATCAACCAAGCCGACGAACTCCCACGAGATCTATCCGGCGTCATCGGTGTGACCGCTGGCGCATCAGCACCTGAGGAACTTGTGGAGGAGGTGACCTCACGCCTCGCTCCTCGAGAAGGAGTCGAGGAGGTCCGGATCACGACTGAAGACGAGTATTTCCCTCCACCGAGGCGTTTGAGAGAGCTTCAGAGCGCAATCGATTCGTCGATCACCGTTCTACTTGGAGGGTCGATGTCCGATCGTCCTGTATTCGACGACAGGGCGCTCTCAGCCAGCGCAGTTCTCGAATCGCTGAGAATCGAAAGAAGGTAGTTGTGCTTTCCCCAACACTCGAAACACTTCGCCTGTTCTTGCATGTTCTTGCAGCATCTGTGTGGGTAGGGGGCCAGATCACTTTGGCAGGAATCGTTCCAGCGTTGCGCAAGAATCATCCTGAGAGCACCAAGACGGTCGCGCGAGCATTCTCCCGAGTGGCATGGGCAAGTTATGTGCTCGTCTTCGTCACCGGAATCTGGAACTTGATCGAAGTCGATGTGCAGGACGCTTCATGGTCCTACACATCGACCGTCTTCGCCCACACAGCACTCGCAGTAGCAGCAGGCCTGGCTGTCGCAGCGCACAGCTTCGGTCGAAGCAAGCTTGCACTCGCAATTGGCGGAGCTCTCGGACTTCTGTTCTCACTCGCTGCGGTGTTCGTCGGACACCTCCTACGAACCGCCAGTTGAGTCGGTCAGTTGCGAGGAACTTTGCTCCACGCAACGTCGCGATCGACTCGAACATCGCCTGGAAGTCCGAGAACTCGCTCTCCGAGAATGTTGCGCATGACCTCGCTCGTACCACCTTCGATCGAGTTTGCACGACTGCGCAAGAACGCCTTCTGCGGATTTTCGAGACCCATTGCTGATTCAGGTCGAATCTTTTCGTACCCACTGGGGAAAAGCATTCCTTCTGCACCCATCATCGAAACGGTGAAGGAGTAGATGTCCTTGTGCAATTCGGCCATCGCCAACTTGGCGATCGAACCTTCCGGACCCGGATCCCCCATCTTTCGCATCTGTGATGCACGAATATTCGTCAGTCTCAGCAGTTCGGCGCGGATCCACAACTGAACGAGTTCATCTTTGGTCGATGCATCCTTGCTCTCTGCCGGAAGTTCCTTCCACACCTTGACGGCATCGCGAATCGGACCAGAAGCCTTCGGAGGAATGGCGCCGCCAATCGACACTCGCTCATTCATGAGCGTCGTCAATGACACTCTCCATCCATCTCCGACATTGCCGAGCATTTCGTCTCCGGGAATTCGCGTGTCGGTGAAATACACCTCGTTGAATTCGGCTTCTCCGGTGATCTGGTACAGCGGACGAACCTCGACGCCAGGCGCCTGCATGTCCACGACGAATGCCGTCAATCCTGCATGCTTGACTGCTTCGGGGTCTGTTCGGACGATCAGAAGACCCCAACGGGACAAGTGAGCGAGAGTGGTCCAAACCTTCTGACCATTGACGATCCACTCGTCTCCATCCTTGATGCCTTTTGCAGACAGACCTGCGAAGTCCGATCCAGAGCCAGGTTCGGAGAACAATTGGCACCACACCTCTTCACCGGTGAACAACGGACGAAGATAACGAGCCTTTTGTGCTTCACTTCCCCACACGGCCACGGTCGGTCCGCACATTCCGTGTCCGATCGGATTGCGCGCAACTGGATTCGGTGCTCCAGCCGCCGAGAGTTTCTCGTTGATGATCCGTTGAAGTTTTGGGTTCAGACCGAGGCCACCGTGGCCAACCTCGAAGTGAACCCAAGCAAGACCTTTGTCGAACTGAGCTCCAAGAAATGTCGTTGCATCGATCGATGTTGGAGGAAATTCCTTGAGAAGTTCCTCGATCGTTTCGAGAACTTGCTTCTCATCTGCCCCAACAGACTGAGTCAACGTGGCCATGGTGTCTCCTATGTGCTCGAAGGGTGTGTATCCGGAGGCGACTACGAAATGTGCGCCAGGCAACACCAAGGAAAATAGCCTCTGTTCCTGGAAAACGCGATGTTCGGGATCGCTCAAATCGAGAATCTTCCGCCGGGCAGAGGTCACTCCAAGTCGTCGACTTCTGGTCCTGGGGCCTCGATACCCGCCCGGTCGAGGCGCTCGAGTAGTTCGTCACGAATCGATCGACCGGGTTCCCGTGCTTTCTCCGAGCCGATTCTCCAACCGAGACGACTCGAATACATGAGGGGCGCTTCGCGGAGCCTTCCAGCTTTGACTTTCGTCACACGTGCGAAGAGTAGGTGATGATCAGAAAGCTCGATCTTGTCTTCGACTTCGCAGCGCAGCGCAGCAATGCAATTGCTCACGATGGGCAAATCATCGTCCCAGGTTTCCAGATACTCGGGGATGACGTGATGGAACTTGCGGCCGGGATACGAGAAGTATTGGCCCTGCGAGATCTGGTCACCTGCCAGGATCGAGACGGAAAGAATGCGTGTTCGTTCGATGATCGGGAACGAATCGTGGCGGGGCGAAATGGAAACCATGACCACCGGCTCTGCGAAGCTCACCTGGCTCACCCAGTGACTCGTGTACACACGCTGCAGAGGAGGGCTCACTTGGGAGTCGACGCATCCGACAACCTGTACACCGTGCATCATCTGGCCAAGACCTTGTTTGATTTCTCGGTCGATCATCTGTCTTTCTCTCGTAGAGGGGTGTCCGGAGGACGATTGATGTTGTGAACTGACTGCTGTGATTCGAAATGCTGGCGCTGCTCCTTCGAGTTCAGTTGAGAGGAGCCATCAATCTTCGAAACTCTTCTCGCTCAGCCGCAGAAAATCCGGGAAGGCGACTTCTCAGCGCCATCACCGAGCGCAACTCGAGGATGCTTTCTGATGCCTCGAAGATTCCCTTGAGATTGCCCAAGGCACGCTCCACGATGGCAATTGGGTGTAGAGCAGCAAGAAATCGAGTGTCGAAGTTCGAGGCGCTCCCGGTCACGGTCCTGAAGAGACGACGACAGCCTTCGGCATCGAGGACGTCTCCACCGTGGAAGGGATCTATGAAGACGTCGGGAATCTTGCCTACCGGCGCGTACGCTCCGACCAAGAAATGGCCGGGCATTCCGACTCCGGACAGTCGAACTCCAAGTCTGCGCGCAACCTCGATCATGACCACTGAAAGTGTGATGGGAATACCCACTCGTCTCCTGAGAACGTCATCGAGGAACGAATTCGCAGGTTGGTAGTAATCCTCTCGGTTTCCTCGAAAACGAGATTCACCCGAGAAAAGATGCCGAGCAATTCCCTCCAACGTCGGAGACGAAATCTGGGAAGCCAGTTCGTCCAGTAACACGAGGTTCTCCAAGACGTCTGGAGGCTGCGCTGTGTTCGACCGTATCGCTGGGCGCCGATCCTCACTCGGCGTCTTGATGAGCGCTGAGACGGTGAGGAACAACTCATCGAGTGGAAGGTCTGAGCCGGTGGAAACGAGTGACTGGAAGCCCTGCAGCAGTTCGGATCGACGACCCTTCGACGACTCCACCTCCCCGAGGGTACCGGCACTACTGTTTGCACCATGCACATCGGAGTTCATGCTCAATCGACCCCGGACAAGACCGCACTCGTCATGACGGGGTCCGGATACACGCAGACTTTCAAACAACTGAACGACTCAGCCAATCGACTTTCGCAATTGCTGCGCAACGTTGGTCTCCAGCCGGGGGACCATATTGCCTTGTGTCTCGAAAACCACGACCGGTACTTGGAAATCCTGTGGGGCTGCCATTTCGCAGGTCTCGTCTACACGGCAGCATCCTCCCGGTTGACCAGCCAAGAACTCTCCTACATCATCAACGACTGCGGAGCCAAGGCATTCATCACGTCGAAGTACAAGGCTGATCAGGCGAGCGAAATCTTACCGAGCACCCCCAATGTCGGCATGAGACTCATGTTGGACGGAGTGATCGATGGCTACGAGAGCTACGAATCTGCTGTCGAGTCCCAATCTTCCGAACCTTTGCCGTCCCGCATCGCTGGATTCGACATGTTGTATTCGTCGGGTACGACGGGTCAGCCCAAGGGGATCACAAAAGAATTTCTCGGCCAATCCTTGGACGAAACGCCGTCTGCGGTTGCCCCGATGCTCGGGATGTTGTTCGGTTTCACCGACAACAGTGTGTACTTGAGCCCAGCACCGATGTATCACGCTGCACCTCTTCGTTTCACGATGGCTGCTCAGAGTGTGGGAAGTACGGCTGTCGTCATGGAACATTTCGACCCAGAAGAGTTCTTGGCTGCAGTTGCGGAGCACAAGGTGACTCACAGCCAAGTCGTACCCACCATGTTCGTTCGCCTGCTGAAACTTGATCCTGCGATTCGGCAGCGATACGACGTGTCATCGCTGCAGGCGGTCATTCATGCCGCTGCTCCGTGTCCGATACCAGTGAAGAAGCAGATGATCGAATGGTTCGGTCCGATCATTCATGAGTACTACGCGGGAACTGAGGGCAATGGCTTCGTCTATTGCAACAGCGATATGTGGCTTGCCCACGAGGGAACAGTCGGAATGCCGATCGGATGTACTTTGCACATCGTTGGCGAAGAAGGCCAGGAATTGCCCAAATACGAAAGTGGAACGATCTATTTCGAAGGCGGAGCCGAATTCCGATACCACAACGATCCTGAAAAGACCAAGGGATCTCGCCATTCGAACGGCTGGAGCACGCTCGGTGATGTCGGCTATCTCGATGACGACGGGTTCTTGTTCCTCACCGACCGTAAGGCGTACATGATCATCTCGGGCGGCGTGAACATCTATCCACAGGAAGCGGAGAATGCCCTCGTCACTCACCCCAAGGTGATCGATGTCGCCGTGTTCGGTGTTCCGAATGACGAGTTCGGCGAAGAAGTGAAGGCAGTGGTGCAGCCAGCTGTGATGCCGGCGAATGCCGACGATGCACGAGAACTGGAACGGGAGCTCATCGCATACTGCAGATCCCAGCTGGCGGACATCAAATGCCCCCGCAGCGTCGATTTTCGACCAGAACTGCCACGACATCCAACAGGCAAGCTGTACAAGCGAATCCTGAAAGACGAGTACTGGCGCGACGCAGGTCGAACGATCTGAAAACTCCCGGATTCGGCAATGCGTCGATGTCGGTCACCGCGGTCAGGAATTGAAAATCACCATTCTGATCTCGGTCATCTCTCGAACCGAGTACGAGGGGCCTTCCCGGGTGTTACCGCTGTCCCTCAAGCCTCCATACGGCTGCTGATCCGCTCGATAGGTAGGAACGTCATTGACGACGACGCCTCCGAAATCCAACTCTTTGATCGCTCTGAGAGCAGAGTCGAGACGGGAGGTGAAGATTCCTGCCTGGAGTCCGAAATCTGAGTCATTCGCATCGTGTAGGGCCTCGCTCAAGTCGTCATAGGAATTGATGACGACAACTGGACCGAAGACCTCACAACGGCTGACCTTCATGTCTTTCCGAACCTGTCCGAGAACAGTCGGACCGAGTATCCCATCCTCGGAAACGACTCCCCCACAAAGGATGCTCGCCCCTTGTTCGACAGCTTCATCGATCCACGACTGCACTCGGGAGCGCTCACTGCGCGAGATGAGAGAAGACACTTCTGTCTCCTCATTCCGAGGATCGCCCACAACGATAGATGCAACCTCAGCAACGAGAGCATCGGTGAATTCACGCTCGATACTCGAGTGCACCAGGATTCTCTGCGTGGAAATGCACGACTGACCTGCATGACTGAAGCCGGCGGTACGAATCTTCGACACAGCTGACTTCCAGTCACCGTCGGGCTCGATGATGACCGGTGCGTTGTTGCCCAGTTCGAGACCTACTCGCTTCTTCGGCGCACGGCTCCGAATCGCCCAACCGACTTCAGGCGATCCTGTGAATGTCACGAGGGCGATATCGGGGTGATCGACGAGTGCATCTCCGATTTCAGCTCCCGGCCCCGGAACAACATGGATCCAATCGGCTGGAAGCCCGCATTCGTCGATCAACATCGATGCCAGAAAGATCGACGTCAAAGGAGTTTGACTCGCGGGTTTCAGAACGACGGGACAGCCTGCTGCAATCGCCGGCCCTACCTTGTGTGCAACGAGGTTCAGTGGAAAGTTGAACGGAGCGATTGCCCCAACAACTCCGATCGGGACCCTCAAAGTCAAGCCCAGCCGTCCGGTTCCGCTCTGGGATGCATCCATCGGAATCACTTCGCCGCTCAGCGTCCTCGCCTCAGCCGCTGAAAACTGGAATGTCGACACCGCTCGGTCGACTTCGACGCGGGCAGTCCTGATCGGCTTGGCGCTCTCATCACAGACGAGTCGAGCAAAATGCTCCTTGTTCTCCATCAGCCGTCGGGCAGCGCGATCGAGTACTTCTGCTCTCTCCCAAGAGGCAAGCCCCCTTTTCAGAGCCGAGCGTGCCGACGCAACAGCACGCTCGACATCGGCAGTACTCGCAAGAGGAATCGACGCAATCACCGAATCGTCATAGGGGGAGCGAATCTCTCGCCGAGCGCCCGTCGACCACATGTGTCCAGCTAGGGGTACGGGAATTGGTTCACCAGTTCTCTGGGATGATTCAAGGCGATGCCACATGTCATGATCGTAGTTTCACCGATCTCATCGGTTGACAGTTCCCGAGGTTCTTCAACTCGTCGAACATGGCATCCACCAAAGCACTACGCCTTCCACTTGCTGCTCACGAATTCGACATGAAACTTCGACACAGACACCCATATCTAGAACCTCATCTCGACGATTCATTCGTGCCCTTCGCTCATCGCGGCGGGTTCAAAGAGCTCCCCGAGAATTCTCGTGCAGCCTTTTCCGCTGCCTTCGATGTCGGTTTCCGCTATCTCGAAACCGATGTCCAGTTGACGAAGGATGGCAATCTCGTCGCCTTTCACGATCCGAATCTGCTACGCACGTGTGGCATCGACCGAGACATTTCGACGATGACAGTCGACGAGGTGAGCAGCGCGCTCATCGATGGTCGAGAGCCAGTTCCTCTTCTGGCTGATCTTCTCGAGGCTCTCCCAGAAGCGATGTTCAACATCGACGCCAAGTCCGATGCAACTGTGGACGTGTTGATCGGTTTTCTCGAGCGAACGAAGTCGTTGGATCGAGTGTGCATCGGTTCCTTCAGTCATCGCAGGCTGGCGAGAATCAGAAAAGCATTCGGACCGAAGGTGTGTACCAGTGCAAGTCCCCGGGAGGTGGCTCTCTGGCTCCTCGGCTCCGCTGTGCCAGGGCCTTCCTGTCTTCAGATTCCTCCCCGCCAATCCATCATTCAGATCGCAACCGCGAGTCGGATAGCACGGTCGACAGCAATGGGTTTACCCGTACATGTATGGACTATCGACGATCCAGTGTCGATGCAGAGGTTGATCGATATCGGAGTGCACGGAATCATGACTGACGAGGCACATACGCTCAGACAGGTTGCCGAGCGCAATCAACTGTGGAAATGAACCAGTAGGACGGTTTCAATTCACGAGTGGCATGACTTCGGTCATGAATCGACCCATCTGTTCATCGGCCTTCTTGTACGAATCGCCGATCATGTGCGGAAAGATCGTGACATAGTCCATGTCGAGAAGGTCTTTGAAGAACTGGATTCCTTCAGCCACCATCTCTGGTGTACCGAGCAGAATGGTCTTGTTCTCGATGGATTCGTGCAGCGTCGGAACGAGTCCTGCTTTGGCAGGTTTGCCGTCGGCTCCCATGTATCCCCTGCTCCATCCATACGGTCCGAGAAATTTCCAGAACTCGTCGTGTCCGGGTGTCGCAGTCTCGACGGCACGTTCGTACGTGTCTTCGATTCGTACCGACAGAACCAACATGCGCTTGGAACCCGGTGCGAGCGATGAGCCGGTCTCGAGTTCCGTCTTTTCGGCGTAGACATCCCAGTACCGCTTGATGAAGTTGAAGTGCTGATTCCAGAAAACTGCCGAGTGACCAACCTTCGCGACGTAGTCGAGAGTGGGTGGACTCGTCACTGCTTGCCAAATCTCGAATGGATAGATGGGACGAGGAACGAGTGTCAGATGCTGAACCGTGCTGCCGCGGTCCGGTATACCGGCGAGTGGAATCCGAAAGTGTTTGCCCGAATAGGAAAACGTCTCGTTGCTCAGTGCACGTCGAACAATCTCCATCGACTCCTCGAAGACTTCACGATTCAAGTCATCGTCCGCTGATTTCTCCGGATTGTCGTGAGATCCGATCGATACTCCCTTCTCATTCAGATGGAGGACCTCGCGGGGCACCGTTCCCCGCCCGACTCCTAGTACCCCTCGCCCGCCGGACAGATTGTGCAAAGTCGAGAAATCCTCGGCGAGGCGAAGTGGATTCCATTGCGGTACAACATTGAACATCGCTCCCAATTTGATGTTCCGAGTCTGCGCTGCGATCCAAGCCGAGATCAGCAGACCGTTGGGAATGACTTCGTAGCCTTCGTACTGGAAATGATGCTCCGTCGTCCAGAAGGATTCGTATCCGAGACGATCGGCTTCGATTGCCGAGTCGACGTAATCG
>JBIIKC010000322.1:0-2529 GCA_044233375.1 Ilumatobacteraceae bacterium | reverse complement strand
CACCTGACTCGCTGAACTCCGACTCGATTGCTCTCGACGCTACCGCCGCGGTCCGCAGGGCGAGATATCTACTGGAAAGCGGGTGTCAGGGCATCGATCTGGGCGGCCAAGGCTCGACGGACTCGGCCAAGGTGGTTCCTTGGGACGAGGAGTGGAGCCGACTTCGTGACATCGTGATCGCACTTGCAGAGTTGAAGGTCCCTCTCAGCATCGACTCCTGGAAGCCAGAGGTGGTTCGCCTTGCCCTCGAAAACGGGGCCACTGTGATCAACGCCGCCGATGGCATGCAGTCCGACGACATGTGGCGAATTGCCGCTGACATGTCGGCACCGATCGTGCTGCCGTTTCTCTCCGGTCCGAATCCACGTGAGATGGAACTCGTTCGTGCCGATCCGATCCGTGTGATGAACGACTTCTTCGAGGAGCGCCTCCAAGTTGCCGATCGATACGGTCTGCGCAGTTCGTGCATCCTCGACCCAGGGACCGGCTTCGCTCCCTCGAATTGGCCCTGGGAGGAACGATTCGTCTACCAGAAGCACGTTTATTCGAATTTGAGCGCGCTTCGCCGATTCGACCTTCCCCTGTACATCGCACTCCCGTGGAAGGACACTGCGCAACACGACGAGTTGCTCGAAATCGTTCTTCGTCAGCAGCCCGAATTCGGACGTGTCCACTATCCCGAAAAAGTGCGCCGAGTCGAGAAGGACATCGGCCTCATTTGAGGTCTGCGAGCATTCCTCTCGGATACACCGCATCAGGGGGAAGTGATGTCGCCCAACCCTCGGGACACTTCTCCGGCCGAACCTGCGACAGCGGCGCTAGGACGAACCGCCGTTCGGAATACCTCGGGTGGGGAATCGATACGTTGCCCCCTTCGATCACGACATCGTCGAAGAAGAGCAAATCGAGATCCAAGGTTCGAGGTCCCCAATGAACAGTGCGCTCCCGACCGGCATCCGCTTCGATGCGGTGGAGCCATCGCAGCAATGCGTATGGATCGAGTTCGGTTTCCATGACGACGACCATGTTCAAGTACGCACCTTGATCGAGAGGTCCCCCCACCGGGTCTGTCTCGAAGACTTCGGACTGAGCCACAACCGAGTCACCGAGACGTTCGACGGCGAACCGGAGGTATTCGACACGATCTCCGAGGTTCGACCCAAGAGCAATGACGGCTTCGTGGGTGGACAAACGAAACGTCGAAGTCTTGACTCGATGAATGCGAACCGCTGACGAATTCACGTCGACAGGAATCGGTGGCCGAACCTTGGTGAGTGTCAGATCGACCGAATGAACCCGTGGAAATTCGAGAACGACATCGGCCATCCTCTGAGCCAGGCGCTCGAGAAGGAGATCACTGTGGTCTCGGGCAATCGCAACCAGGCGCTCACAGACCTCTCCATAGTTCACGGTCTCGGTGAGGTCGTCGGATAGACCAGCATCATGCAAATCGACATGAATGTCGACATCGATGCGTAGCGGTTGAGGAGCCTGCCGCTCGTGCTCGAGGACCCCGATCACGCTGATGACTCGAAGGTCATTGATGAGGATGTGATCCGTCACGGCGTCCACGGTACCGTTGGGGCATGTCTGATGACACTGCAGCCACATCCTCTGCTTCGAATCCAGCGCCTGGGACCTACAGTCCCGAACGAGTCGTCGCAGACTTGCGCGAACTTGCTCTCCGCACCGGCGGACCCGAAGGTTCTCGCCGATTGTGTTGGACGCCGGATTGGGTGGCCGCACGCAACTTCCTGAGAGAGAGCCTGGCGACTCTGCCCGTCGAGGTCGAAGTCGACGAAGCCGGAAACCTCTGGGCATACCTGCGGGGTCAGAGTTCGGACACACTCGTCGTCGGGAGCCACTTGGACAGCGTTCCCAAAGGTGGATGGCTCGATGGCGCTCTCGGTGTCATGGCTGGTTTGGAGTTGCTTCGTTCACTCGCTCGAGAAGGCACTCCTCCAGTCACTGTTGCTCTCGTCGATTGGGCCGACGAGGAGGGGGCTCGCTTCAGCCGATCGCTTTTCGGTTCCGCCGCCGTGATGGGAACACTCGATGTCGACATCCTGCGGGGACTCACGGACAAAGAAGGAAATTCCCTTCCGCTGATTCTCGCCGAGCATGGCGTCGACATCGAGAAGCTCGACGAGGCTCGTACGCGCCAACACGACATCAAGGCGTACGTGGAGGTGCACATCGAGCAGGGTCCGATTCTCGAATCGATGAACAAGGGAATCTGCGCAGTCACCGGTACGAAGGGCATCGAACGCGAACGACTCATCTTCCGCGGTCAAGCGGCTCACGCGGGAACAATGCCCATGAAGATGCGTCGCGACAGTTTCCGCGCAGCTTCGCGGTTCGCATTGGCAGTAGCCGAAATCGGTGACAAATACGATGGGGTCACCACCGTGGGAGCAGTTGCCTGCAAGCCGGGTGTCGTCACCGCTGTTGCCGGCGAGACGACGATCACCCTCGACATGCGGCACATCGATGCTGATGTCTTGGCCACGATGTTCGCCGAGTGTCAAG
>JBIIKC010000321.1:0-2534 GCA_044233375.1 Ilumatobacteraceae bacterium | reverse complement strand
CGGAGGATGGCTATCACCTCACGGAGGATCTCGTCGACAAGGCCATTGGCTTCATGCACGATTCGCTGTCGATCCGGCCCGACCGTCCGTTCTTCATGTACTTCGCTCTCGGAGCTACGCATGCTCCTCATCAGGCTCCGAGTCGCTATCTGGACAAGTATCGAGGAGCGTTCGACGAAGGGTGGGATGTCATCCGTGAGCGCTGGTTCGAGAATCAGAAGCGGCTCGGAGTGATTCCTCCGGAGACGGAACTCGCTCCGCGAAACCCTGGAGTCGAGCCATGGGACTCGTTGTCCGACAATCAGAAGAAGTTGGCGTGCCGATTGCAGGAGGCGTTTGCTGCGTTCTTGGATCACACGGATGATCAGATCGGACGTTTGCGAGCGGGGCTGGAAAACCTCGGAGTGGCCGACAACACGATCTTCGTCGTTCTTGCGGACAATGGGGCAAGCCAAGAGGGAGGTCCCTTCGGCGTCCTGCACGAGATGAAGTTCTTCAATTTCTTGATCGAAACTCCAGATGAGGCGATAGCTCGCATCGACGAGATCGGCGGGCCTCACAGTCATTCCAACTATCCGTGGGGGTGGGCTCAAGCCGGTAACACGCCGTTCAAGTGGTACAAGCAGAACGTCCACGAAGGGGGCGTCCACGTTCCTCTGATCATCAGTTGGCCTCGGGGGATCGATGGCCGGGGAGAGATACGTGATCAGTTCCATCACGTCAACGATCTCGTGCCGACCATCTACGACATTCTCGGTGTGACGTCACCAGATGTGTACCGGGGATTCGAACAGATGCCAGTCACCGGAACATCGCTTGCCTATTCCTTCGTCGATGCATCAGCGCCATCGCGCAAGACAGTGCAGTACTTCGAAATGGTGGGACACCGAGCGATCTTCAGCGAAGGTTGGAAGGCTGTGACTCGTCACGAGATAGGTACGTCCTTCGATGACGATCGATGGGAGCTGTATCACGTCGCCGTTGACCGATCCGAGGTGCACGACCTGGCCGAAGTCGAACCAGAGCGGCTGCGGTCGTTGATCGATCTGTGGTGGGTGGAAGCCGAGCGAGAGGGTGTCCTTCCTCTCGACGACCGTGGTGTCGAGTTGTTCGGTGCGCGATTCGACGATCGAACCATTCACCCGTCCTCACGACGCTACGTGTATCGACCGCCGATGTCGCCTCTGCCGGCCCAGGCGTCGGCACCGATCGGTGGTCGGAGTTGGGATCTGTCCGCCCGAATCCGTCGCGGTGCTGGCGACAATGGAGTCGTCTACGCATCAGGCACGGAGAACTCTGGCATCAGCATCTTCGTCCACGACAGTCGCTTGATGTTCGACTACAACTGCTTCGGCGAGCACCATGTTGCGACGTCATCGGTACCTGTGCCCGTAGGTGATTCAATATTGGGAATCGAGTTCCGTCGTTTGGGACGTCATGGTGTCGCTCGTCTCCTCATCGACGGTTCACCATGTGGCGAGATCGAGGTGCCGTTCGTGATGCGTACGATGTCGAGCGTCGGATCGAGTGTTGGATACGACCACGGATCTCCCGTTGCGGAGGCCTATGGAGATCGCAAGGATGGTTTCCCCTTCGGTGGCGACCTCGAGTACGTCGAAATTCAACTCGTCTCGCCGACGGCAGAAGCCGAAAAGGAACTGAGAGAATCCGAGGAGCGCAGCGCGATGGGGCGACAGTAGGGACGTCGTTCTACTTGGACAAGATTCGTTCAGATGGTTCGAATGCGAACCTGGAGCAAGGACAGACGACCAATGGACGTCACCGTGGCCTGATGCCTGACCGGAACTACGAGTGCTGAAGCTGGAGCGAGTGGGCTCATCGTAGATTCAGTCTGCCCGTTGACTCGAACGTCGCCATTTCCTTCGAGGACGACGAGAAGGACAAACTCCTTTTCGGCAGCAGTTGGACACTCCCACGTCGATGCCTCGATATCGATCTGGCAGACATCAGCGAGGTTGTGTGTCGCCGCTGCTACGCCGGTGTCGATGCGATTGACACCAGTTGCGATGACGTCGGAATGCGCCTCGGAGTGTCGGTGGTGGACGAACGTCTGCCCGTCCCACGAACGAGATGGATCGTAGGTGGATGTCGGCAGGGATGTTGATGGGTCGGCACGTGTGATGTGTTCGGCTGGGTAGCCGATTTCGATCACTTCGAGATCATCGGAACTTTCGAGGACTCGATGTCGAATCTGTGGAGGTTGGGTGACGCAGTCGCCTGCGGTGAGGACGAAAGGTTCACCTTGATCCTCGTACACGACGGTCACCTTGCCGCGACGACAAAAGATCAACTGAAAGGCAATTTCGTGGAAATGCACGTAGTCGGAGACGGGACCGGCGCCTGGGATTCGAATGTGCGAGGCAATGACGGCTCCTCCCTGTCGATCGGGGACGAGATCGCGGTAATTCATACCTGCCCGACCGATGTGCCAGGAGTCGGCAGCGTGGGTGAGTGAAAACGAACTGGCCAGGGGAGGAAGCTGCACTGTTGACGAAGCCTTCTCGAACTCGACG